>DATDAG010000403.1:0-2990 GCA_036525495.1 Anaerolineales bacterium | reverse complement strand
GGCGAGTTCGTGGAGTATTATTTTGCCGCGCCTTTGATTTAAAACGTATTTGCACAAACCTGTCAGGTGTGAGAGAAACTCGTCTGTTTTTTCTTCTGCTGGTGTAATGCCGAACACATAAACCACTTTTGGCTTGACAATTTCCAACGCTTTGCGTAATTCAGCAGGGGATGGGGGAGTTGTGTATATCGAGAACTCATCCGCCTGTTTCAATTCGAAACGCGGCACGCCCACGGACTTGTCCGGTCCCTCTGCCCAAATTAAGGTCGAAGGTTGAAGGTTCAAGGTTGCAGGCTGCAAGCGCATGTCGCGAATTTCCAGTTTTGGCTTTTGGATTTCGATGGACTTTTCTTCTGTGACCCGGAACTCCTCAAACGTCAGGTTAACCTGTTTTTCTCCGCGAAATGTTGAAGCGCGCAGAGAATAGGCGATGTCGAATCTGGTGTCTTGCGGAGGAAGATTTTCTCCTGAGCCGCCCCACCATAGAATGCTTTGCGTGTCTCCTCTTTCATCTTCAACAGTCAATCGAAGGTGTTCTTTGGTCTTGCCAATCTCATTTGCGGCTTTCAATTTTACATTCCGTGAAGCCAGCCTCAGCGACGGATTGCCCGCGCCGAACGGAGCGAGAGTTTCGATGATGTCTGCCAGTTGAATGTTGATCTCGTCGAGTCCAAGCCAGGCGTCGATTTCGAGGGTTGGTTCGTCATGTATCATTTCACCGAGCTGCTTTTCAATGGCTTTGCCAAGCCCGCGTCGGAAGGAAGCGAGATTATCCTTTTGCAGTGATATCCCCGCCGCCATCGGGTGACCACCAAAATTGAGAAGCAGGTCTTTGGTCTCTGTGATCGCCTCGGTAATATGAAGTCCTTCCACTGAACGGGCCGAGCCGCGCAAAATGCCGTCTTCCCCCTCAGAAAGCAGGAACGCGGGCTTGTGATAGCGTTCGACTAGTCTGTTTGCTACGATGCCGACCACGCCTCCAGGCCAGTTGGGATGTGACAGGATGATGGCTGGCTCTGTGAGCAGGCTAGGGTTTTCTCGCAATTGTGCCTCCGCCGCTTCCGTAACTTGGGATGTGAGCAGGCGCCGTTGAGCATTCAGTCCCTCGATCTGCGCGGCAAGGACTCTTGCCCGGGCGGGATCATTGGTTGTAAGTAAATCGACTGCGGGGTTGGCATCTCCCATTCTGCCGAGGGCATTGAGACGGGGAGCAAACGTAAAGCCGATGGTTTCCTCCGTTAGTGTTTCGAGATTGGTGCTTGAGAGTTCCGCGATCGCTTTCAAGCCAAGGCGATTTGTGGAGCGCAGGGCTTGTATCCCTTTTTGAGCGAGGGAACGAGTTTCACCTTTGAGAAGGGCCACATCGGCGATTAAACCTAACGCTACGAGGTCAAGCAGATCTTTTGTTGACGTTTGACCTTCAACCTTTGACCTTTGACCCAATAGCGCTTCTGCCAGTTTATATGCAACCCCAACGCCCGCAAGATTCGCAAGTGGATCGTCGGTATCCAGCTTCTTTGGGTTGACGATGGCTTTTGCATTTGGAAGTGTTTCGCCAAGATCATGATGGTCGGTCACCACCACATCCACGCCACGGGAGTTGGCATAGTCTATGGCTTCGTGGGCGGTGATGCCTGTGTCGCAAGTGACGATTAGTTTTGCGCCGTTGTCAATGATCGGTTTGAGACTCTCGATATGAACGCCGTGACTCTCCTTGCCGCGGATAGGGATGTAGTAAACAACATTCGCGTTCAAAGCGCGTAGAGTTTGCACAAGCAGGGCAGTGGATGTCTGCCCGTCCACGTCGAAGTCACCCCAGACGCACATCAGGTCGCTGTTGTGAATAGCCTCCTGGATGCATTCAACGGCAGATTCGATATCTGGAAACGGCGTGGATGGGTTCGCATCAGGGTGCAGGAATGCACGGGCTGAGTCTGGGGTTTGAATCCCGCGTCGGAGGAGAGTCTGCGCGATGAGGGGGGGCAGGTTGAGGGTAGAAAGAGGCGAAGTGTTTAGTTGGGGTGGGTCAAGCCAGCGAGTCATATATCCAAGTATCAGGTGTGAGGTGTCAGGTGTCAAGTTCAGAGAGTTGCTGTGAAAAAGCTCCACATGAAATACGGTACGAGTACTATAATGTACTCAACAACGGCCTTGAGGTCGTTGATTATTGGTTAAGGAGCATAGTGTGAAAAAAGCATTCAAATGGATCGGTATCGTACTTGGCTCATTGATTGGCTTGATCGTTATTGCTGCAACTATTCTGTATTTGATCGGTAACGCGCGAATTAACAAGTTCTATGATTTTCCACCTTCGAATATAACCATTCCGACAGATTCAGAAAGTATTACGTATGGCAAGCATCGCGCAGAGACGTTGTGTGAGGGTTGCCATGGTAAAGACTTGAGTGGGGTAGAAAATTGGTTCAATGCAGGTCCGCTTGGGACGGTTGATTCTGCAAACCTGACTTCTGGTGCAGGCGGGTTCGGACAAGAGGTCACTTCTGATGAAGATTATGTAAAAGCCATTCGCCATGGAGTAGACCCTGAGGGTAAACCAATTTTTATGCCTGCGGTGGTTGCTGGGTCTCACCTAAGTGACAAAGACCTGGGCGCGATCATTGCGTATTTGAAGTCTTTGCCGTCTGTGGATCATGAACTAAAAGGGCAGCAGTTTACACCTTTGGCAAAGATCCTACTCGCAACTGGCGTGATCGATAAACTGCCTGTTGAGACAGTAAGCCACGAGACTCATGTTACTGCGCCTGATGCCGCTGTATCTGTTGAGTATGGTGAGTATCTTGTGAATACGCATGATTGCCGCGTGTGTCACGGTCCGGAATTGAACGGCGGACCGTTCCCTGACCCAACCATTACATTGATCTCACCCAATCTGACGCCTGGCGGCGAACTGGGTTTTTGGACGGATGAACAATTCGTCGAAACGATACGGATGGGTGTTACGCCCAGCGGGCATCAGTTCAACGAACATA
>DATDAG010000402.1:0-5436 GCA_036525495.1 Anaerolineales bacterium | reverse complement strand
TCTTGATTAAAGTTCCAAAAGCATGAACCACAAGACCCACAATTTCTTTCTTTTTCTTGGCGTTTTTGGAGAGTATCGCGGTGAAAGTGACCGAATCGGTGGAAGCCAAAGTTGTCTGACAGGACTTTAAGAAAGCCCTGGCATACCCTGACACATCTCTTCTCGATTCCCTGTTTGTGCTATATAATGCCAGCACTATGAAATACCAGTTCCGCTTCGCCAATGAGGACAATAACGACAATGACGATCCCCGAATCGTTGGGCGAAGCTTTGCTGGTTGATGGATATTTGATCTTTAACCATATCGCCCAACGCAGAAGCGAAGGGCGATTTATTTTGTCTGTTTTCGGAGGCGTACCATGTACAAAACTCATACTTGTGGCGAATTGAAAGCCTCTCACTCAGGCGAAGAAGTGACTCTCGCGGGGTGGGTTCACAATGTCCGCACATTCGGCGGCGTGATCTTTCTCGTTTTGCGCGACCGCCACGGCATCACGCAGATCGTATCGAACCCGGACGCCTTCCCTGATGCGCACAAACTCGTCACCGAGGCAAGGGCTGAATGGGTGTTGCAGGTCACAGGTCCAGTAAAGATGCGCCCGTCAGACCAGTTCAATTCCAAAATGCCGACTGGAGAGGTCGAAGTCGAAGCGCAAAAAGTGGTTGTGTTGAATCAATCCAGATCGACACCCATCGTTGTCAGCCGCGACGAGGACGAGAACGAGGACATTCGCCTGAGATATCGTTATCTCGACCTGCGCCGCGAGCGATTGACCCGCAACATGGTTTTGCGACACAAAGTAGTGAAGTTCATGCGCGATTATATGGACAAGCATGGCTTTATCGAGATCGAGACACCGATCCTGTTCAAAGCCACGCCGGAGGGAGCGCGTGACTACCTCGTGCCTTCGCGCATCCACCCGGGACATTTCTACGCGCTTCCACAGTCTCCGCAACAACTCAAACAGTTGCTGATGGTGGCAGGCATGGACCGTTATTTCCAGATCGCGCGCTGTTTCCGCGATGAAGACCTGCGCGGGGATCGTCAGCCCGAGTTCACACAACTCGATCTTGAAATGTCGTTCACACATCGTGATGATGTGTTGGCGCTGGTCGAAGACCTTTATACGAAAATGCTCCCTGAAGTAGCGCCGAACAAGAAGCCATATTCTTCGCCCTGGCCAAAATTTTCTTACAAGGAAGTTGTTGAGAAATATGGGACAGATAAACCCGATCTGCGCTTTGGCATGGAGTTGATTGATGTAAGCGAAGTTTTCGCAAAGAGCGAGTTTAAAGTTTTTCAATCTGCATTGGAGAGTGGAGGCGTGATCAAGTGTATAGTCGCGCCGGGATGCGCCGGTTACTCGCGCAAGGAAGTGGACGCGTTGACCGAGTCCGCGAAGGGGTTTGGGGCGAAGGGACTGGCTACTTTGGCGATAACAGGCGAGGGCGTGAAAGGAACCGCCGCGAAATTCGTCAAGGAAGAAGAGGTGGAGACCGTTAAATCCAAGGCCGGTGCGAAGGTAGGTGACCTGATCCTATTTGCGGCAGACGAACGAGCGATCACCAACAAAGTGCTTGGCGGTCTACGCGTGATCCTGCGAGACAAACTGGATCTCGCAGACAAGGATATGATGGCGTTCGCCTGGGTTGTGGACTTCCCAATGTTCGCATGGAACGAGGAAGAACAGAAGTGGGACGCGGAACATCACCCGTTCACGATGCCCAAGATGGACGACCTGCCGAAGTTCGAAACGAACCCGGCTGAGATCTTGTCGGATGCATATGACATGGTCTGCAACGGTTATGAGATGGCGTCCGGTTCGATCCGCATCCATCGCAGTGACATCCAATTGAAGGTGTTTCAATTGCTCGGCTTGAGCGGTGACGAGATCGAGCAGAAATTCGGTCACATGCTTGAGGCTTTCGAATACGGCGCTCCCCCACACGGCGGAATGGCTCCGGGCATAGACCGCCTGGTGATGCTGCTCGCGGACGAACCGAACATCCGTGAAGTGATCGCGTTCCCGAAGAATCAAAACGGGCGCGATGTAATGGCGGACGCGCCTGCGCCTGCAACCGAGAAACAACTAAAGGAATTACACATCAAAGTGGTTGCGGATAAATAAGCGATGGCTTTGGATCGGGTTCTTAAATGGGATAGTTGCAACAACGTCCGTGATCTGGGCGGTTTGAATGCCGCCAACGGCTGTAGAACCCGCTGGGGCGCGGTCGTTCGCGGCGACCATCCGTCCAAACTTACCGCGAACGGTTGGTCGGCGTTGTATGCGCATGGCATCCGCACCATAGTCTCCCTCCGCACACACGGATTTGACGAGCAAGATCATCCCATTGTCGTTCCACCCCACTCCGACATCCAGGTTGTCTCGGCGGAGATCGAAGATGTGACGAACGAGGAGTTCGTCGAAAAATGGGCAAGTTCAGATCTATGGAGCACGCCGCTGTATTACAGCGATGCGTTGAACCTATGGGCGCATCGACATGCCGCCGCGCTCAAGGCAATTGCGCAGGCAAAACCAGGCGGTGTTCTTTTCCATTGCATACGCGGACATGACCGCACAGGGATCCTAGCCTTGTTGTTGCTTGCGCTCGTCGGTGTTTCACCGGAGGATATTCTTGCCGATTATGAATTGAGTATTGATCCCGAACGGGACAGACTTCTCGCAGAGCAAAATACCACCACCCGGGAGACCATCCTTGCCACGCTGGCATCGATCAATGTTGAAGAATATCTCCTGGCTGGCGGGCTGAGTCAGACCGAATTGGGCACAATCCGTACCCATATGTTGGAATGACTTTTACTACTGTCGGTCAGGTGGCACGGGCGACCAGAGGCAAAGCGGATATGAATGTGGCGAAGGAGTTGTTGGCAAAGGCGTTGGAGGAGAGGAAGAAGTAATTTCGTTCACAGCTTAGTAACCATTGCTGTGATATATTTACCAAGAAGAGATATAAGAATATGACTTGGTATAAAAGTATTCTAAAAGACCCATTTGTAAGTAATATGCTAGCAGGAATCATTAGCACAGCAATTGGCGAACTGTTATTCAACAATCTATGGATTGGATTAGGAATAGCTTTGGTAATCGTGGGTCTAAGAGTCGGATTCTACCTATATAGAAAGCCTTATATTCGATCTGGGCAGTTCCTAGGGACTAGTCCAGGTCCAAAAGGCACATTCATCCAAAATTATCAAGCGGAAGATATGAAGCAGAACCACAGTAAAAAAGATTTCGGGATATATAAGATCCAACATTACAGGCGAAAAATTTCCAATTTTATTGCGCGGTAGCGATGGAATATATCCACCTGATGAAGCCAATGAAATTCCGAAAGGTGCAGAATTTGGAATTTTAGCATTTTTCGTGCCTTTCAAGGTTCCAATGAATCAGTACGATGGCTTAGAAGTAAATATATTTCTTGACAAACTTCTAGACTTCACTTTGTACCTAGATGTTGACAATGAAACATACAAATACCGTTATTCACCCAAAAAAGTGAAGCAAAATGTTGATCAATTACTGGGTGGTACATTCCCAAAACCAAGGGTAACAAAAAAAGAAAAGATGCAGTAACAAACATAAGCATCAAAGGTTTTAAATATATATTGCCAGTGGTTCTCAAGTCACTGGTTATTGTTTTCCTGACGCCTCCGCCACTTCTCCTCTCACCGCCGTGGAGAAGACCAAACCATCCTCCCCTCGATCCACGCGGATCACATCTCCATTCGTGATCATAACAGTCTCCACCACATAAACATCATAATCATTAACGCACTTCTTACGTTTGTTGGATTTTTTTCTAACAGCAGATTCCTATACTTGTGTGCGTAAGGCAAATTTCAAATCCTGTTGAAGGAGGTAAATGCTATGTATCGTAGATTTAGAAAGCCCAGTATATGGCAGGAAATGGATCAGCTCCAGCGTGAGATGAACCGCCTCTTTGATTCATCCAGCAGAGGACGGGTCGTAAGCGCTCCCAGCTATCCAGCCATCAACATCTGGACGAATGATGAGGGAATGCTCATCAGCGCCGAGATGCCCGCGGTCCATCCCGAAAACATCAACATCGATGTGAATGCGGACGCGCTCTCCATCTCCGGCGACCGCAAATCCGACGAAGTGGCTAAAGAAGCAATCTTTCATCGCCGCGAAAGGAGCTACGGCTCCTTCAGCCGCACAATCCAGCTGCCTTTTATGGTGGATACCAATAAAGTGGAAGCCAACTTCAGAAATGGCGTTCTGATGATCAGCCTGCCCCGCGCTGAAGCAGACAAGCCCAAGAAAATCACGATCAAAAGCTCGTAATTAAGGAGGTGTTCCGATGGCTAAGAAAGACCAGACAATGGAAATCCATAAACAGAACGAAGCTCCTTCTGACGAAATGGAACGCACACGCTCGCGCCGTACTTTCGTTCCCAGAGCGGACATTTACGAAACCGAGAAGGAGATCACAGTTCTTGCCGACATCCCAGGCGCAACGGAAAAGACCGTCGACATCACTCTTGAAAAGGACGTGCTTACCATCAGCGCCTATGTCGAGCCGGCCATACCCAGTGGGGTTGAAATCGCCTATGCTGAGTACGAAGAAGGTGACTATCAACGCAGTTTCCGCCTGTCAGGCGAAATTGACCGCAACAAGATCGAAGCTGTGGTAAGTGACGGTGTCCTGCGCCTGCGGCTTCCAAAGGTACAGGAGGCTCAAGCCAGGAAGATCAAAGTGAAAACAAAATAATCAAAAGCCCTGGAGTTTGGCTCTTTTCCCAGGGTAGTTGAAAAAGAGAAGCCTTCTGAGTAAAGTGTAGTTGAGACTGCACAAACTGAGGAGGCTTCTATGGTTAATGATACAACGCAATCGAAATTATTGTACAATCTGTTTACGCTACTGGGAGCACACAGACCCGCCTTCAAACAGGCACGACCTTTTATGCGAGCGGTCGGGATGGTGTTGGGAGAGATCTTCAGTTTTGGGCGACATACGGTCACGCAGGGGCTGTTGTCCTTGGGGATCACGGAAGGAGATCGGAATGCCTGGTACCGCTTGTTCAGTCGGGAATGGTTCGATGAGGAGAAACTCTCAGCGTGTCTGCTGCAGGAGACCCTGGAACATGTGGGCGCAGACGAAGCGTATTGCGCTGCCATCGATAGCACATCGATCCACCGCAGCAGTTTGAAGATGCCGGGCACAAGTTGGCTGCGAGACGCACGTTTTTCAGCTTTTCGACCGGGTATTCATCGCGCACAGCGTTTCCTGCAGGGTGCCTGGCTGACACCGTTGGAAGCGGGCTACAGTCGTGCGATCCCCCTGCGTTTTCTGCCCGCTTTTCCCCCCAAGGCGATCTCTGCCGATGTACCAGCCCGGCGGGTATGGCAGGCAGGCAGTGTGTTCATCCACTGGTTGCGGCAGGGGCTGGAT
>DATDAG010000401.1:0-3092 GCA_036525495.1 Anaerolineales bacterium | reverse complement strand
ACCCCAGGAAACTTGTTACACTGATCTTGGGTGGGATCGACACCAGCAAATGGATATGATCTATCATCGCCTTCCCCTCGATGATCTCTACACCTTTCCACTTGCATAGGTCTCTCAGTGTTTCCACTATGCTTTGTTTATACTTGTTGTAGACGATCTTCCTTCTCTATTTCGGCCTAAACACGCTATGATATTTACCATCCGTTTCGTGTATTTGCCATGGAATTCACTCCTTCTTGGTTTTGACGGCTTGAACTCCTGCCATTCTATCGGAGTGATTTCCTCTTCTATAAGTCTTTACCTTCCACCCGCTAAGCGGGTGGTTTTTTGTCTCGGGCAAACACCACCCTCAACTCACTAAAGTGAAAATACAGCAGGTCACGCAATAGACGTGACCTGTTCACTAACCATACAACTCTTTCCTGAAAAACTCCGGCAAGGCGAATGCCGCCTTGTGGATTTCAGGGTTGATGTATTTATTCTCGCCGGGCGGATAGGGGGTCTTCAATCCGCTTTCCCAGGGTGTATCTGAAACGTACATGAACCCAATGCCTCCGCCAGGATAAGTGGGGATATTGGCATAGTAATACGCCGGATTCTTCGTCAGCGCTTTGGCGGATTGATAGATTATCTTTATCAACTCGGTATCGAAGTAAGGTTGTTCACATTGAGTTGCCGCCGCGCCACCGGGTGCAAGCGCTTGAACAACGAGTTTATAGAATTCATCCGAGAACAACCGTTCCGCCATGCCAATGGGGTCGGTCGTGTCTGAGATGATCACGTCGAATTGACCGGGGTTTTCTTCGAGGTAGCCAAAGGCGTCCCGAACAAGCAGTTTGGAACGAGGATCAGACCATGGGTCCCCGAATGAAGCGGCGAAGTGTTCGCGGGAGAGATCCACTACACGCTGGTCCAATTCGCAGATCACTGCCTCCTCCACCGACTCATATCTCAACACTTGTTGCAACGAACCACCGTCCCCTCCTCCAACGATCAGCACACGTTTCGGCTTCCCCACTGCCAGCATCGGCACATGGACGATCATCTCGTGATAGCCCATGTTGTCACGCTCTGTGAGTTGGATGATGCCGTCAAGGATCATCGCATTGCCGAAGAATTCGGTCTCCACAAACTGTAAGTGCTGATACTGTGTCTGTTCATCAGCCAGCACACGTTTGATGCGAATCCCCTTGCGATAATAAGGATGCAGTTCTTCTGTAAACCAGATGCTCATTAGACCGCCACCGCTAATTTCGTTTCGATCGATGCTTCACGGTCGAGCTTACGCATCGAAAAATCATCGGCGCCAAATGCCTGCTTGATGCGCATTAACAAAGGCATCATATCCATGCCGATCGCGCAGGTAAACAGGTCAATGGCGCAGTAGCCATGCTCGGGCCATGCATGCAAACTTGCATGCGACTCTGCGAGGAGCAAAAAACAGGTAAAGCCGTGCGGGCTAAACTTGTAAAAGCCCTCATCCACAACTGTCAGACCGCTTTCTCGAACAGCCTGTGCAAACAACGAGTAGGATAACTCGCTATCCATGAGAATCTCACGGTTGCAGTCGGAGAGATCAAAAATAAAATGCTCTCCCAATTTCAAAGTCGCGTTCACTCACACCTCCAGGTGTTAAAAAGATAAAGAACCCATTCGAAAACACGAACTTTTTACTTCAAGCCGATCCACAGGATGTGTCCCTCTGTAACGGACGAAGCAGTTTTCGAATGCGCTCTAGTGGGCGCATTTATACTACGATAACGCAGGATGTCAATCTTTTTGGATGATGAGTTTTAGCTTACACTATCACCGTGACAAATTATTCCCTATACCTGCATATTCCATTTTGCACACATCGTTGCGCCTACTGCGACTTCAACACATACGCCAATCAGGAAAACTCAATCCCTGCTTATGTAGATGCATTGTGCAAGGAAATCGAATTTGTTGGCGCACGATTTCTCTCTCCTGATGGGATAGAGGTAAGGGGCGAGGGTGAAGCGCATACCATCTTCTTCGGAGGAGGAACTCCCTCGCTTCTTTCCCCGCTTCAATTTGACTCGGTTTTCAAAAGCATACGCTCCACCTTCATTTTGACATCAGATGCGGAGATTTCAATCGAGGCGAATCCAGGTACGGTGACGTATGAAGCGTTAAGTCAACTCCGCGAGATCGGTATCAACCGCATCAGCTACGGAGTCCAATCCGCAAACATGGAAGAACTCCAGATGCTCGAGCGCGCACACAATTTCTTCGACGTCATCGAGGCAGTGACCTCCGCCCGCAAGGCAGGTTTCGACAACCTCAATCTCGACCTGATCTACGGCCTCCCCGAACAAACCATGCACTCATGGCAATCCACCGTCAAACGGATTCTCGATCTGCATCCCGAACACATCTCTGCCTATGCGCTAACACTTGAACACGGCACTCCTTTTGGACGCTGGTCATCCAAGGGACTGCTCCCCCTCCCCGACCCCGATCTTGCCGCGGACATGTATGATTGGTTGGGCGATACACTTGAAGCGAATGAGTATGTTAATTATGAGATAAGCAATTGGGCAAAACCAAACCGGGAATGCAAACACAATCTCCAATATTGGCGCTCCCTCCCCTACCTAGCCTTCGGCGCAGGCGCACACGGATACGCAAATGGCTACCGCTATTCCAACGTCCTGCGCATCAAAACCTACATCGAGCGGTTATCTCATCCTTCACGCGAAGCGTTCATAAATCATCCATTCCCAATCTCCCCCGCCACCGTCAACCAACATAAACAGACATCGAAAGACGATATGTCCGAATACATGATGACCGGCCTGCGCCTCACACAGGAGGGCGTGTCCATACACGAGTTCCAAACGAGATTCGGACGATCCATGCAGGATGTGTTCGGAAAAGAGATCAATGAATTGTTGAAGTTGGGGTTGGTTGAAAAGCAGACCTCCGGGTTTTCGGAAAACTCGGAGGTCTTACGCCTCACCAAACATGCCCGCCTGCTCGGCAACCAGGTCTTTATGCGGTTTGTATGACAGTCTTCAAAATCGCTGGTGCAATATCTGTAATAGCCCCCATCCCCCGAGTAAACTCCT
>DATDAG010000400.1:0-7463 GCA_036525495.1 Anaerolineales bacterium | reverse complement strand
GGATCACCCCGACGGTGATCGGCGACCAGTATAAAGTGAGATGCGCCGAGTTGTGCGGTACATCCCATGCTTATATGGAGAACCCGGTAATCGTTGTGGAAAAGTTCAATTTTGATGCCTGGGTTCTTGAACAGCAGGCTTTGTCGGCGGCTTTGGATACGCCAGAGGCTAGGGGCGAGGCGTTGGTAGCGGCGAACGGATGCGTGGCTTGTCACTCGTTCAACGGCGCGGCGGGGATCGGACCGACATGGTTTGGTCTGGCTGGCTCTGAGGTTCAACTGTCGGATGGTTCGATGGCGGTGGCAGATGATGCCTTCCTTGCCGAATCGATTCGCGATCCCCAGGCGAGCATCGTGGCTGGATTTGAGACCCAGCCGATGCCCGCATACGGCTTCACCGATGAGCAGATCGCAGATATCATCGCGTACATCAAGACGCTGAAATAATTGGCGGAGGAATACAATGAAAACTTTCTTTCGAGGCTTGACATTCTCAATACTTGGCGCGATTGTTGGTTATGCATTAGGTATTGGGTTTGCTTTTTTGTTTACATTTCCATTTTGGGAATTTAATTTAACTTCTCCCGTTGGATTTGTTTTGGGATTAGTTTTTGCTCTACCAGCTTTTTCCTGGGGTGTATCTGGCTATAGCACGGTTACTAGAGGCTTTACCCTCCTGAGCGTTTCTGGTCTGGTTGGTTATTTTGTTGGACTTGCGCTTGATTGGGTGATAACGGGGAAACCTCACTTCTCCGGCTCGGTTCCATCTGCGTTCGCGATCCTGTTTGCCTTTACGGCATTCTTCTTTGGAGTGTATGGATACCGCGGCGTCACGCGCGGTCTGGTTTTCCAGATCGTAGGTACGCTCGTAGGTGGCTTCTTCGTCACCGGCATTCGTGCCATTATGGGATTGAAGGCATTCGGTCCGATGTTCTTTGAAGAGGCGGCTTGGGTATTTGGCGGTTTGGTTGGAACGATTTCCTTCCTTTTCGGCGTCGGCGTTGTGAGTGACTGGGTCAAATGGGCGCGCGGGCTGGATACTCCCGAACATCACGAAGATGTACCGGGATGGGAAAAATATTTCGGCGTCTCATTGGATCATAAGGTGATCGGCATTCAGTACACCGTCACTGCCCTGTTCCTGATCGGGCTTGGCGGGACGTTTGCATTGATCTTCCGCACGGAACTTGCGGCTTCCGGCTTGCAATTCCTGAATGTGGGAATGAGCCTTTTTGGTCAGAATGGACCGCAGCTCTATAACACGTTGATGTCTTTGCACGGCATGATCATGATCGTTTCGATCCTGCTGGGCATTTCCGGCATCATGAACTATGTTGTGCCTCTGGTGATCGGCGCCCATGATATGGCTTTCCCGCGCATGAACGCCTTTGCCTTCTGGATCGCCGTCCCTGCCGCTGTCCTCCTGCTCATGAGCCTTGTCCTCGGCGGTTTTGATACAGGCTGGACCGGTTATCCTCCCCTGTCTGCGAAAGCCCCTGTCGGTATGCAGATGTTCTTCCTGGGAGTCTTTGTGGCGGGCTGGTCGTCCATCCTTGGCGCGTTGAATGTGATCGCGACAGTCCTGCGATTGCGCGCAAAAGGGATGACCGCCATGCGCCTGCCGATCCTTGTGTGGGCATCCATCGCAACTTCCATCATCGCGCTGACAGCTACCCAGTTGATCGGTCTTTCGTTCCAGTTGGTAATGTTCCAGCGTCTATTCGGGATGGGCTTCTTTGATCCTGCCAAAGGCGGCAACCCGGTGCTCTTCCAGCATCTCTTTTGGTTCTATTCACATCCTGCGGTGTATGTGTTCGTCCTGCCCGGTTTGGGCGTGATCTCTGAACTCCTGCCGGTCTTCGTCCGCAAACCGTTGTTCGGATATCGCTGGGTCGCCATGTCGTCGTTGGGAATTGCACTTGTAGGTTTTGTTGTGTGGGCGCATCACATGTTCACGTCCGGCATGAACGAATACCTGCGAGTCCCATTCATGTACAGCACCCTGCTCGTGGCTGTGCCGACCGGCGTCAAGTTCTTTTCATGGGTGGCAACTTTGTGGAAAGGAAAGATCACAACCCCAACACCGATGCTCTTCGTGCTTGGAGCGATCTTCGTCTTTCTTCTTGGCGGTCTTACCGGACCTCCAAATGCCACCGTTTCGACAGACCTGCACCTGCACGATACTTACTTTATTGTCGGTCATTTCCACGATACGATCTTCGGAGGGTTTGTCTTCCCGTTCTTTGCTGCGATCTATTACTGGTATCCCAAGGCAGTTGGTCGCCGCATGAACGAGTTCTGGGGCAAGGTCCATTTCTGGCTGATGACGCCCTCGTTCCTCATCCTGACCTTCGGCATGATGCGCATCGGTCTGCTTGGAATGCGCCGCCGCATCGCGGACTATGACCCTCTGCTCAATTTCGATCTCACGAACCTGATCCTGACCATCTGTGGATTTGCAATTGCCACCTCCGTGCTGATCTTCCTCGTCAACTTCTTCCGAAGCTTGAAACATGGTGAGAAGGCTGAAGGCAACGTGTGGAACTCGCGTTCGCCGGAATGGCAGGTACCTTCGCCGATGCCTGCGCATAATTATGAACAACCTTTTGAAGTGGTCGGCGAGCCGTATGATTACGGTCTGCCCGGTTCGAAATATGTAGAATTTGCTCCCGCCAAGGGCGGCAAACACTAATAGGGGAGGAAGATGACAATGGCACATAAACAAGATAAAAAATCCATGCTGAACCAGGGCGTATTCATATTTGTCTACCTGGCGGTCTTGACCGCCCTGGAGTTCTTTGTGGCGATCACGTTCAATGCGGTTGCTGTGTTGATTGCGGTCGCGCTCGTCAAGGGCGCGTTGGTCGTCTACTACTATATGCACGTTTATCAACTGAATGCGGACAATGAGGGCGACGAAAATTCATACGAATACAAAACCGGCACGAACCGCCTGGGATTGTGGCTGTTTCTGATCTCGGACTCGTTCGTCTTCGGCGGTCTGCTCGTCATGCGCATGAACCTGCTTGGGATGACCCGTCCGCACCTGAACCAGACACTTGGTTTGGTCGTGACTGCAGTCCTGCTCATCTCGTCATTTTTCATGAACCGCGGCGAGACCATGATGAAGAATGGCGACCGCAAGGGTTTTCTTAACAGCACGCTGATCACCTTCCTTTTGGGATTGGGCTTTTTCATCGGCGTAGTGGCAGTGGAGTGGCGTCTCGCGGCGCATGAGGGACTTACGCCCTCATCAGGTCCTGCGGGCGCGGCGTTCTACATGATGACCGGTATGCACGCCTTCCACGTGTTGACCGGTTTGATCTTCCTTGCCATCGTGTGGATCAACGGCAGGAAGGGTTTGTATGATGAAAAACACTATCCGGTCGAAGCCGCCGCGGTGTACTGGCACTTCGTGGACGTGGTGTGGATCATCTTCTACCCTGCGTTGTATCTGGTGGGAACAGCCATCGGATAATGCCGTTAGGGCGATAATTCATTAGAGTTACTTAATCAGGGCGACCAGATCTGGTCGCCCTGATTTTTAGGTGTATGATTAATGGCAGAATTCACAAATTAAACACTTCAGGATAAATGGAATGGATCGAAAAACACTACTCGTTGGGCTTGGGTCGCTCCTGCTGATCGTCATCGTTGCGGTGGGGACGATCGTGTTTGGGGCGCCTGCCAGTTTCCGCGGGGCAATTTATGCCGAGCCGTATCCCTCCGCGTCTGATTTCGTGTTGACCCGGGATGATGGGAGCAGTTTCCAGCTAAGTGAGACGCGGGGGAATATCGTCCTGTTGTTTTTTGGGTACACTGCCTGCCCGGATGTTTGTCCTACAACGCTGGCTGAGTTGAATCAGGCATTGGCGAAATTGAAGGACGAAGATGCAGACAGGGTGCGGGTGGTGTTCGTGACGGTTGACCCACAACGCGATACACCCATGCGCGCCCAGGAATATGTCAACCATTTCAATTCAAGTTTCATCGGCTTGAGCGGGACGGAAGATGAACTGTCCAAAGTTTGGCAGGACTATGGCGTATTCCGTGAAATTGTCGAAGGGACGTCCGCCGCGGGGTATCTTGTCAATCACACTGCGCGTGTTACGATGATCGATAAGGATGGAAACATGCGCGTTTCGTTTGGCTTCGATATGCCCGTGGAAGATATTGTCCATGACCTCAAATTGATACTCAAAGAGATATAATGCCCCCAGTTAAAATTTTGTTCAAACGGCTCTCGATATCGCTCGTCATCGGGCTGATGCTTGGCGCAGCGATCAGTGAGATCCCATTTTTGTTTTTACAGGAGACGGCACGCCCTCCGCAGGAGATCGTGCTCACAGTCCCGAATGGCACTGCCGATCAGGTGGCGCGCGGTGAACAACCGCCGTCGATTCCTTCCGATATGATCTTTGTTGTGGGTGATGTGCTCGTTGTGCAGAACGACGATTCGGTCGATCATAAACTGGGTCCCTTGTGGATCCCCGCGAACTCGTCGGCGCAACTGCCGCTAGGTCAGGAACAAAACATGTTATTCGAGTGCTCGTTTCAGCCAGGGAATTATTTTGGGTTGGATGTGCGTGAACCTTTGACAACCCAAACCCGTATTTTCGGTATCATTTATGCGGGGCTTCCGATGGGCATCCTGATCGCGCTCTATAGTTTCATCATGCCTGCTAAGAAAAAAGAACATGCTCCTGCGTAAAACGTTCAGCCGAAAGTGGCTGTTTACAACCATCCTGGTATTTCTTGGGACTGCATTTTGCATCCGCCTTGGCATCTGGCAGTTGGATCGGCTCGAAGGGCGGCGCGCTTTTAATATGCAGGTCGAGTCTATGCGTGCGATGCCGCCATTGGAATTGAACTCTAAAAACCTTGACTTGATCGAAGAGATGGAGTGGCGGGCTGTGACAGTTTCTGGGGAATACGACTTTGCCAACCAGATCGCGATTCGGAATCGATATTACGGCGACCAGTATGGATACCACCTGTTGACCCCGCTTCGTTTCTCAGGGACGGCTGTTCTCGTGGACCGAGGCTGGATTCCCGCTGACGGCAATTCCGCGCCCGAAGATTGGCGCAAATACGATGAATCAGTTGCGGTCACGGTCACAGGGCAGATACGGCTTGGGCAGGTGAAACCAGCCTTCGGCGGAGTGGCAGACGCGCTGCCTGCGGACGGGAGCCCGCTTTGGGCGTGGAATAATGCAGATGTCGAGAGGATGGCGCTTCAGGTGCCGTATCCCATTTTGAAGGTTACCATTCAACCTGATGTGAGCGCGGATGACGATGTGCCGCCCATCCCTTACCAGCCGATGATTGAATTGACAGAAGGTTCGCACTTTGGGTATGCTTTGCAGTGGTTCACGTTCGCGACGATATTGTTTGTCGGTTATCCCTTTTACCTGAGGAAACAGGAAGCATGAAGTATTCTCTCAAGTCATCTTTTTCAAAGTATGTTTTTGTATTGTTCTTTGCCGTGGTCGCGCTGACGGTTGCCGGGCGCATTGTGACCTTGACCGGGGCGGAGGCGTTCTGCAAAGGCTGGCCCGTTTGCACACCGACCGCCCCCGCAGGCTGGATGAAGATCGCACATATCACGTTGGTCGGCGTTGCATCCGTGTTGATGCTGGCGGTATTTCGCAAGGCATGGAGGGAACAGCGGGGTCAGCGCGTGATTCTGCCTTTGACGACCATCCTGACAGTGATGTTCTTGGGTCAGGCTATGGTTGGCGCGATCCAGGTGACTCAACCCGGTGCAGGGCATCTTGTGTTCTTGCATCAGCTCACTACATGGGCTTTGTGGATTTCACTTCTGTTGCTCGTCTATACCTCAGGAGTTTTGGTGACGGGTGATGCCATACCCGTTTTATTGGACCGAAAACAGCGTGCCAAGGATTTCTTTGCCTTGTCGAAACCGTTGATTGTTGGTCTCTTATTGATCACCACCTATGGCGGGCTTGTGATCGGCGGGAAGCAGTGGCCCTCTTTTTCATTGACGATGTGGACTTTGCTGGGAGGCGCGCTGGCGGCTGGCGGTTCGAGCGCCCTGAATCAGTTCATTGACCGCGAACTCGATAAGAATATGAAACGCACAGCAAAACGTCCGCTGGCGGACGGGCGTTTGACGGACGCGGAGGGGCTAGCGTTTGGGCTGGGGTTATCGCTTGTCAGTTATTACATCCTTGCGAGTTTTGTTAATTCGCTCGCGGCGTTATTATCACTTGCAGGCATTGTTTATTATGTGATTCTATATAGCATCTGGTTGAAAAAAGCGACGGTGCAAAACATCGTCATTGGCGGAGGGGCGGGGGCGATCCCACCATTGGTGGGCTATGCCGCTGCAACTGGTACGCTCGATTGGACGGCTTGGATTCTCTTCGCCATCATCTTCATGTGGACCCCCCCGCATTTCTGGGCGCTGGCGATCGTCCGCATGAAAGATTATGAAAATGCAGGCGTGCCAATGATGCCTGTCGTACGCGGCGAGTTGGAAACCCGCAAACAGATCCTGGTTTATACGGTTGAATTGGTGATCGTCACATTGTTGCTCCCCCTTTTCAATCTTGCCGGGACGGTCTATCTTGTCTCTGCGCTGGTGTTGGGTGGCGCTCTGCTCTATGCGGCATGGGCGGTCTGGAGACAGGGTGGCAACAAGGTCGCATGGCGTATGTATAAGTGGTCCAGTTCATATCTCGTGTTTATTTTTTTGGCAATTATGTTGGATGCGGCATTGTAAGTTTCCTGATGGATTCTACGATGGCATATGATGAAGGATGAACTTCGGGCAAACGACGCCTGGTTTAGGAGAGCGTTGGTTACGGCTTGCGAATGATTGTTGCTGTATTGTCCCGATATACGATCTTCCAATTCAGTTCGCTATGCAGCGTGTTGATGAGAGGTCGTTCTGATTCAACGATGACCCATGCCACATCGTATTTGATCAGTACATCCTCCCAGCCGTCTTCAAGCCTGACCACTTGCGCATACTCGCGCGTGAAGGATTCCCCGTAGAAATCTGTTTGTCCGTCAATGAATACCAGTTCCTGGGGGAACATGCGGTAAAGCAGATAGCCTCCCCAGATAAAATTATTGAACATCCTGCCCTCTTGCGGGTTGGAGTCCAACCAATCCACGGCATGGACGGGGAATTTATTCGGGTCAAAACCATTTGCCGGGTTGAGTCCCTTTTGGAAAATGGAATTTGCCACCAGAAAACCAATGGCCAGCAAAGGCAGAAGAATGCCCTTGTGGTTCCTTTCCATCTTGGTGATGGTTAACTCCATCCTTATCAGGAAGGATGATGATGGCAGCATAGTTTTGATAATATCCGCCAGATACGGGGCAGTGACAATTGCAAACAATGGGATATTGCGTGCACTATACAGGCTGAGCGCTGTCCATCCGGCGAGCAGGAATGCCTCGTATGTTTGCAGCCTGGTTTTGAATCCGATTCCC
>DATDAG010000399.1:0-4864 GCA_036525495.1 Anaerolineales bacterium | reverse complement strand
ATAGTGCACTTGATCCAGGCAACCCAGAAAGGGAAAGGTGTCATCAATACGGCCTACATCGAAAGACTGAATGCCACCTTCCGTCAACGCTTGAACAACCTGGCTCGTCGTACCCGTACACTGGCTCGTCGCTCCGAAACTTTGGTGGCTGGTATGTACATGGTAGGCTGCTTCTATAACTTGTGTGATTTCCACCACAGCCTGCGCTTGAAACTCTCGGTCGGTTCCTATGGCTATCGTTGGGTGCAGCGCACACCAGCTATCGCTGCCCAATTGACCGATCATCAATGGACACCTGCCGAGCTTTTTGCTTTCAAGGTGCCACCACCTCGCTGGCAACCGCCCACGCGGCGTGGAAGACCGTCCCTGGCTACTCTCCAACTGGCTCAAAGGTGGGCCACATGACCACGTTTAAGTGTGGTGGGACCGGAGAAAGATACCATGCTTTTTTCTCGGACTACCCTGTTTTTACACTCTCAACCTTGCGTTGTAATACTAAGCTGTCACAGGCGGAGATCGCACGCCAACTGGATGTCAGCCGAGCCACGGTCAGTGATTGGTCCAAGATTGTGAAAGCCAAAGGTATACGCGGTCTCCGCAGAAAGAAAGCGCCAGGTAGTGCATCGAAGCTGAGCCAGGTGCAACAAGGAAAACTAAAACGGATGCTGGATCGCGGCGCATTGGCGTGTGGCTTTCCAACCGATCGCTGGACACTGGAGCGTGTACGCCAGTTGATCGAAAAAGAATTCAAAGTGAGCTACCATCCGAACTACCTCAATCGCTTGCTGCGTTCATTAGGGTTCAGCCGACAGCAACCCTTGCCACAAGCCATTGAGCAGGAAAGAGAACTGGTGGAAGCGTGGCTCAAGCAAGATTGGTCCAGGATAAAAAAAGTCGCGGCGGATCGGCGCAAAAATCGTGTTTTGGGATGAATTTGGCTTCTCCTTTCAAGAATCGTTGGCACCGACCTGGGCTCGCCGAGGCAAACGACCGATCTTCCGCCGAGTGACCAAAGAACGGCGTGCCCTCTCCACCGCAGTGGCTCTGGCGTTATCTGGCAAGATCTACAAACGGCATTTTGAAGGTTCAGTCAATAGTCAGAAGCTCATCGAGGCGCTCGACCATCTTCGCAGATACGTACCCGGCAAAATCATCTTGATTTGGGATCGGGCCCGGATCCATCGCAGTAAGATCACCAAAGCATATTTGCAGAACCATCCTGAGATCCTGGTCGAAGAGTTGCCTGCTTATGCTCCTGAATTGAACCCGGAAGAGTACTGTCATGGCAATGTCAAGCAAGGTCTCAAAAACGCTTGTCCGACCGATAAAAAAGAAATACGTTCCATGTTGGATCGTGCTTTGCTCGCCTGCGGCAACGACCCGATTTATTACTCAGCTTCTTTCACGCTGCAGGCCTTTCTGTTAGGCAACTGAGGTTAACCTGAATAGTTGGGTGCTGGCGCATTTACAGAAAGGATTCTTATGTTTATGCTATATCATCTTTGTTAATAAATTTAGCGCTAAACCAAAATGAATGCGAAGTATTTTAAAGTGATATTTAAGAACCCCTGGAGTTATTTCCCCTGGATCATATTCTGTGTGGGGCTTTGGATTTCAGTGATCCGGAACATGGGACCGGGGTTCGCCTATATTCCAGGAGATCTTCTAGACAATCGCTTTAATAATTACATACTAGAGCATTTTTACCGTTGGGTGATTGGTAGAGATGCATCCTATTGGAATGCAGGGATATATTTTCCCTTTCCAAACACGATTGCGTTTAGCGAAAATCTGCTAGGAACGGCTCCGCTCTATGCCTGTTTCCGTTGGCTGGGATATGACCGGGAAACCTCTTTTCAAGCTTGGTATATCCTTGGTTTTTTCTTCAATTTTGCTTCATCTTTTTATGTTTTTCAAAAAATAGGGGCGAAACCGCTGGCTAGCGGAGCAGGTGCCTTCTTCTACAGTTTTGGCTTACCAATAATGGGTCAGGAAATCCATGCACAATTGGTTTATCGTTGCGGGGTTCCTTTAGCGTGCTATTTTTTTTGGGATTTTTCTGAAAGACCAAAATTGTGGAAATTGCTATTAGTGGGACTGTGTTTCATCTGGCAAATCTATATTTCTATATACAATGGTATTTTTTTGGGGCTTTTATTATTGGCAATATTTATCCTATTTCCCTTTTTCTTATTGCCACCACCAGGGGAAAGCCCCTTGATGACATTGCCGAGGAAACTACAGAACGCATGGAGAGAGACGCCGCTTATTTGGCGTACCATTTTTGTGGCTTCCAGCACTGCACTTCTCGCAAGTTTATTTGCCTTGCTATGGCCTTATTATTCCGTAACTAAGATGTATGGATTTACCAGGACATCATCCGAAGTCTTTTCTCTATTACCTAAGCCAGAGAGTTATATTCTCGCTGACAATTCACTTATCTGGGGGAATCTTTCAGCGTCACTCCCGAATATAAAATTTTTCCGTTGGGAGCATCAATTATTTCCCGGTTTGTCAGTCATCATCATGATTCTTGCCAGTTTTGTCTGGCGTCCTAAATTAGAATATCGCAGACTGGCATGGCTTCATTTTTGTGCCATGTTAATGTTGATTGGAGTAACTTTCGATTTTCATGGTTATTCCTTGTATCACTTGCTATCGATATTTCCGGGCATAAATAGCATTCGTGCCGTCACCCGCATTGTTTTGATACTTATGTGGCCAACTGCTGTTTTCATAACTTCTGTGTTGGATTCCATGCTTGAACTAACGTTTTCGGGCAAAACAAGGACCGCAAATTGGCTTGCATATATATTCATTAGTTTGCTATTAATTGAAACGCTTGCTTTTAGACACCTTCACTTTAGCAAAGCGGATGCACAAAACCGGTTGGCTGAGATAAAGAATATGATCCCTGCCGATACTCCTCAAGATCCAATCTTGGTTTTGCACATTATTCAACAAGACTGGTACCAAGATGGAATTAATGAAATTGACGCCATGCTCGTTGCTCAAGATCTGGGCTGGCCGACTTTAAACGGATACTCTGGAAATTCACCCAAAGGTTATGTTGTACCAAATACCTGCCGTCGTGTACATGAACCAATCCTGGCTTATATGCACTTTGCGGGAATAACCAACCAACAATTTTATCGCAGAATGAGTAACCGGATAATTCCCCTAGGTTTTACTGATTGCGATCTGCGTGAATAGGAATATGATTAGTGCTCTTCATATAACTGCTAACGAGTAACTTGCTAACGAGGAAAATTTTCAAGGCTTACCAAAATAGTGCATCAAACAAAGTGTATACTGGACTGGTAGGTATGGTGCGGCGTTTAGGGATATTTCTCTGGTTTTGAGTTTTTCCTGCTCTCAGGCTTTTGTCCACCCCCGCCCGCCTAATTCATCCCAATTGGCCGTAACCTGAACAAAACGTGACCATTTCCCCGTCGCGTTTTGGCTTTTATTTTGCAGTAGAATACATGCTCGAAATGAAAACCACATTTATCGGCAGGAAGTCATGACAAAACGAATGGGAATACTCACCAGCGGCGGTGACGCGCAAGGCATGAACGCGGCAGTACGCTCCGTCGTCCGCACCGCGTTGGATAAAGGCTTGGAAGTCTACGCGATCTACGAAGGCTATCAGGGCATGGTGGACAACGGCGACTACATCCGCAGGATGGATTGGGATTCGGTGGGGGGCATCCTCCAGTTCGGCGGGACAATGATCGGGTCCGCGCGCTGCGAAGCGTTCCGCACGCGCGAAGGTCGCCGGACCGCCGCGAAGAATCTGATCAAAGCCGGCATAGACGGCTTGATCGTCATTGGCGGCGACGGCTCGCTGACCGGCGCGAACATCTTCTGGCAGGAATGGGCGGGGTTGATATCCGAACTGAATGAAAACGGTGAGATTACCCCCGAAGAAGCTGCGGCATACCCGAATCTTTCGATTGTCGGATTGGTCGGCTCGATCGACAATGACTTTAATGGCACCGATATGACCATCGGCACCGATACTGCCCTGCATCGCATCACCGATGCAGTGGATGCCATCACAAGCACCGCCGCCAGTCACCAGCGCACGTTTGTCGTCAAGGTGATGGGACGCAACTGCGGCTACCTCGCCTTGATGGGCGCGCTGGCTTGCGGAGCGGACTGGGTGTTGATCCCCGAAGCGCCGCCGGATGTGGAAAACTGGCAGGATGTGCTTGCCGAACGCCTCAAAGCCGGACGGAAAGCTGGGCGCCGCGATAGCATCGTGATCCTCGCTGAGGGCGCGCGCGACCGCGACGGCAACTACATCGGGAGCAGTGACGTGCAGCGCGTGCTCGAAGAGCGGCTGGGTGAAGAAGTGCGCGTGACCGTGCTTGGGCACGTCCAGCGCGGCGGACGCCCCAGCGCCTACGACCGCATCCTTGGCACAATGATGGGTAATGAGGCTGTCAACGCGCTCATCTCACTCGGTCCGAATGATGAGCCGGTTGTGATCGGCATCCGCAACAACCGCATGACGCGCCTGCCATTGATGGAAAGCGTCAGGAAGACGCAAGCCGTTGGCGAGGCGGTCGAAGCGAAGGATTTCGAGCGCGCCATGTCCCTGCGCAGTACTTCGTTCAAGGATGCATTCAACTCTTTCAAGACGATGGTACGCGCACTGCCTCACCCGGTGGACCCGGCGAAGAAACGCTTTCGTATTGCGATCATGCATGCCGGCGCCCCATCACCGGGCATGAATACCGCCGCGCGCGCCGCCATCCGCCTTGGGCTGGATATGGGACACATCATGCTGGGGGTGCATAACGGTTTCGAGGGCTTGATCGGAGGCGAAGTGGAGGCGATGGACTGGATGCGGGTGAGC
>DATDAG010000398.1:0-5411 GCA_036525495.1 Anaerolineales bacterium | reverse complement strand
CGGTGTGCTCGGTGACGTGGAGGATCCTCCCGCTGACGAAACCACGGAATGCAATCCCACCAACATCTACGAACGGACCAAACTCGAAGGCGAAAGGGAGGCATTGGCTTATGGTCGCAGGACCAACTTCCCCGTTGTGGTGATGCGTCCCGCCTGGGTATACGGGTCTCGCGATCCGCGCACATCCAAATTAATGCGAACGATCTCCAAAGGTAGTTTCTTTTTCTTTGGCAATGCTCGGAATATGCGGCATCCTGTCTACATCAGCGACGCGGTCAAGGGGCTGGAATTGTGCGCCAGCGCAGAGGGTGTGAACGGAGAAGTCTTCATCATTGCAGGTGAACATGCTTTGCCAGTCGCGGAGTTGGTGGACGTGATGAGCAGGGAGTTCGGTGTCCGTTCTCCGAAACTCCATCTGCCGATCGCGCTGGGATTGCTGGGAGGATATTCATTGGAAGTGATGTTCAAGTTGATCGGCAGACAACCGCCTTTCTCGCGCCGCAGTGTGGATTTTTTCCTAAAACATAACGCGTATGATATTGCCAAGGCAAAACGTATGCTGGGCTTCCAGCCGCAGGTGGATTTGCAGGCAGGTGTACAAAAAACCATTCAATGGTATCAACAAAAGGAACAAAAATAATGGACGAAAAATTACAAGCAACAGTCAATAATGTGCATGACTATTGGAACACGCATACGCTCGGTTTCCAGTACGTAACGGATAAAAGCATCAAACCAGGCACGCCCGAGTTCTTTGCGCACATCCGCCCGTGGATGAATCCATTCAAATTTCCATGGATCATGGAACGCATTGATCGCGAAGCCAGACTTTTGAGAGGCAAGCATTTACTGGAGATCGGATGTGGTATGGGATTCGACAGTCTCGAATTTTTAAAACGCGGTGTCCGTGTCACCGCCACAGACCTCACACCGAACGCCGTGGAAATGACCCGCAAACACTTTGAAGTAGATGGTGTAAAAGCTGAGGAAATCCGTACAGCGAACGCCCTCGACCTGCCATTTGAAGATAACACCTTCGATGCCGTCTGGTCGAACGGCGTCTTACACGCCACTGGCGACACACGCCGCGCCATCGCCGAGGCACGCCGCGTCATCAAGCCTGGCGGACGCGCCATCATCTCCCACTTCTATCGAAAGCCTTCGTGGATGTACACGGTCAACCGTCTCGGTCGTGAGAATATCGAATACAAGGAGGAAGATCCGCCCGTCAACGAGTTCTACACCGATGAAGAAGTGTTGGATTTCTTCCAAGGCTATCAGGTGATCGAGGTTGTACACGAACACGAAAGATTATTACGCGCCCGTCGTGATGGCTGGAAGGCTTTCCTTTATCACAATATATTGATGCCAGCTTATAACAATCTTCTTCCATCCTCCGTTGCACTAAAGTACGCGTATAAGATTTCGGTGACGGCGGTAAAAATCTAAACTCTATTCGTCATTGCGAGCGGAGCGAAGCAATCTACCACATGAATAAAAAGATTGCTTTGTCGGGCAATGCCCCCTCGCAATGACGGGTTAATCATTATGTGCGGAATTTGCGGTAAGTACAGCCCCAACGGTGTTCAACCTCAAGAACTGAATCAAATGCTCGATTCCATCGCGCATCGTGGACCAGACGATTCTGGGTCCTACCTGCGTGGGAAGATCGGCTTGGGCAACCGCCGCCTGAGTATTATCGATCTAAATAGCGGCAAACAACCCATCAGTAACGAGGATGGAACGATCTGGATCGTGTACAACGGTGAGATGTACAACTTCCCGAAATTGCGCGTGGAACTCGAAGCCAGAGGGCACACCTTCCGCACCAACTCTGATACCGAAGCCATCGTACACCTTTACGAAGATTATGGTGAACGCTGTGTAGAGCACATTGGCGGTATGTTCGCCTTTGCGCTTTGGGATGAGAAACAGGGTAAGCTTCTGCTCGCTCGCGACCGCATCGGACAAAAGCCGCTGTTCTATGCACAGGACGGATCGGACTTCCTCTTCGGCTCGGAGATCAAATCCATCCTCGCACATCGAGAGCGGACGCCTGAACTGGATCCGCTTGCGATGCACGATTATCTCTCGCTGCGCTTTATCTCTCCGCCGCGCACTATATTCAAAGGGATCCAAAAACTTCCGCCTGCCCACACTCTGACTTTCCATAAGGGACAAATAACACTTCGCCGCTATTGGCAGTTATCCTTCCGTGAGAAACTTACATTATCTGAATCTGAAATACTCGAAGTATTGCGTGAACAACTCAAACGCACCGTGGAATCACACCTGCTCAGCGACGTGCCCGTCGGCGCGTTTCTCAGCGGCGGCTTGGACTCATCCATGATCGTAGCGGTTCTGGCGCGTGACCTGGGACTGAATCCACAGACCTACTCCATCGGTGTCGAAGAGAGTGACTTCGACGAGACCCCATACGCCCGCATGGTCGCAGAACATTACGGGACCGATCACATACAGGAGCGTGTCGCGGCAAACCTGGTCCAGTCCCTGCCGAAGATGATCTGGCATTTGGACGAACCGTCCGATCCCATTGCAGCGTGCATGTATCAGGCGGCACGGCTGGCTTCGAAACATGTCAAGGTTGTTTTGGGTGGCGACGGTGGCGATGAACTCTTTGCAGGCTTTGACCGCTATGTTGGCAGTCGTTATATTGATATGTATAGTCTCATGCCGCTTGCTTTGCGCAAAGGCATGATGGGACCTGTGTTGGATCGTCTGCCCGATAGCTTCACCTACAAAAGCATGACCCAGAAACTGCGCTGGGTGCATCACCTTTCTATGCAATCCACACCTGCCGAGCAGTATGCTGAAGCGACTTGTTTCTTCCGATTTACGCATGAGGACAAGCATGAGTTATATGGTGATGGACTTTGGCAGGAACTGGGAAGCAGACATTCCACTTCGTCGATCACAGAACCATTCAACCACACTGAAGCGGACGACCTGCTCGACCGCATGTTGTACACTGACTTTGTCACTCGCCTGCCCGAACATTCCCTCATGCTCACCGACCGCATGACCATGGCACACGGACTTGAAGCCCGGTCCCCCTTTTTGGATCATGAACTAGTGGAATTTATGGCGAAGATTCCCGCAAACATCAAAGTCCAGAACAACCAGCCAAAGTTTCTGATGCGCAAACTCGCGGAGGATTACCTCCCTGCTCCGATCCTTCAACGTGAAAAACAGGGCTTCATGTTACCCATCGCGTACTGGTTCCGCAATGACCTCTATCCGCTCGTGAGTCAGACGCTGGAAAATTCTCATTTTGTGAAGCAGGGTTGGTTTAAGAAAGAAGCGGTCCAACGTCTGCTTGAGGAACATCGGGGTAACCGTCACGATCACCATGTGCGGTTGTGGATGTTGTTGAATTTGGAACTCTGGCATCAACTTTATATCGAAGGTTCAAGCCAGGATGAACTCGCGGAGAAATTACAGGAATTATGCCTTCCCCAATAGCACATCTTGGCGTGGGTTACGCCATCTATCGTCATTACAAAGAAAAGTTGCCTGAAGATCAACAGAAGTTCTGGAAACTCCCCCTGCAATTGGTGCTGGTCACTGGGCTTTCGATGCTGCCCGATCTGGATGTGATTCCCGCCATCGCGTTCAGGGATATGAGCACCTATCACAATAATATTTCACACAGCCTTTTGGTTGGCGTCCCCGTGGCGTTGGTGGTGGCAGGCATTTTTCAGCGGGTCTACCGTTCCAATTTTTGGCTGTGGTTCGTGATCTGCCTGATCTCGTACGACGTGCACGTTGTTATGGATGCATTTACGGCTGAACGAGGCGTGATGATGCTCTATCCGTTTAAAGATGAGCGGTATGCCTCTCCGATAAAACTCTTTTATGGACTGCAATGGGGGTTGAACTGGTTCAGCCCCTGGCATTTGTGGACGATATTTACCGAGTCCCTTTTTGTGGCGATCGTGCTCGTTGCCATGGATTATTTCGAGAAACGAAGATAACCTGTTATGGAGAAGTACAAATGATCGTTCTGGGAATCATAGATAGTAAACCTTCATCTGCCGCCATCCTAAAGGACGGGCAGATCCTTTCCGCCATTGCGGAGGAACGTCTGTGCCGCATGAAGATGGCAAGCGGGATGCCGCGTCAAGCCATCGGTCAGGTAATGAAAGATGCGGGCGTCACTGTCAAAGATATTGACATGGTGGCAGTGGCACAACGCGTGAGCGTATTCGAGCCCGAACCGATTCCCTGGAACGGCTGGTTTGATCCGAAACATGCAGGTAAGCCGCGCCCATTCGAAAAGATCAGCGGCGTGCTGGCTCCAGTGGCAGGATATATTCCCTTTGCGCAAAAGGCACATCACCAGATCAAGGATCTACTTTCACGCAAGAGGCTTTCGCAAATTCCTGATTACCTGCAAAAAGAATATGGCATTACCGCGCCTGTCAAATATTACGATCATCATTACTGTCACGCCACAACCGCTTATTACACTAGCAATTATGATGAGGCGCTTGTCGTCACTCTCGATGGTGGCGGGGATGGGTTGTCGGGCAGTGTATATCACGGCATGAACGGACGATTGTCGCGTCTCAATGTCGTGGATAGTTTCAACTCACTCGGAAATTTCTATTCCTACATTACACACTTGAGCGGTTTCAAAGCAGAAAGTCACGAGGGTAAGATCACAGGGCTCGCCGCTCTCGGAAAGCCAAGTTACATCGAGATATTGCGTGAATTTGTGAGCTACAAGGAACCAGGCCAGATCCAATATTCTGTGCCAATGTATCACCGTTCGGCGTTGAAGCAGATCGCCAGCCGCCTGCCTGAGAATTTCGACAAAGCCGACCTAGCCGCCAGCGTGCAACTCCTGCTCGAAGAGATCGGCATCCAGTTCATCCAGTATTGGTTGAGAAAAACTGGCATCCGTTCGATCGCCGTGGCGGGCGGCGTGTTCTCGAATGTCAAGTTCAACCAGCGTGTGCATGAACTGCCTGAAGTGGACAACTTCTTCGTCCACCCAGCCATGGATGACAGCGGACTTGCTGTGGGAGGCGCGTTCGCAGCGTTGGCAGACGCATCAAACCTGGACCCGAACCTGCTTCGTCAGCGATTGAAAAATGTCTACTTTGGAACCAGCTACGGGGACGATGAGATCCGCAAATCTATCGAAGCATTTGGGTTCGATGCGACGCGCGAGTCCAATATCACGGACGTCATCGCCAAACTACTGGCAGATGGACACGTCGTTGCCCGCTTCACGGGTAGCATGGAGTATGGACCGCGCGCTCTCGGTCATCGCTCGATCCTGTACCAGACCACCGACCCTTCGATCAACGATTGGCTGAATGAACGGTTATTGCGCACGGAGTTCATGCCGTTCGCGCCTGCGACCTTGCAGGAATACGCAGATG
>DATDAG010000397.1:0-3986 GCA_036525495.1 Anaerolineales bacterium | reverse complement strand
TCTTGATTAAAGTTCCAAAAGCATGAACCACAAGACCCACAATTTCTTTCTTTTTCTTGGCGTTTTTGGAGAGTATCGCGGTGAAAGTGACCGAATCGGTGGAAGCCAAAGTTGTCTGACAGGACTTTAAGAAAGCCCTGCCTGTGTCCTCTACACCTGTTGACACATCCCTACCCCACATGTATAATACCGTCCGCTTCTGCCCCAGCGCTTGATTTTGGGTAGTCGTTAGTAAAAACACCCCCAGCTTCCCCGTCCGCAGGCGTTGAGTGTACGAACTCCGCAGGTGCCCGGTGAAGTGAATGACTGGAGATCATAATGAGATTTGCAATCGTAGAAAGCGGCGGCAAGCAGTATCGTGTCGTCGAAGGGCGAGCCATCCAGGTGGATCGCCTTCCCGTGGAAATAGGTACACAATACAACGTCGAACGTGTCCTGCTCATGGCAGACGGCGATGATGTGATGGTCGGAACGCCCACTGTGGACGGCATCGATGTGAAAGTCACGGTGGTGGACCATATCAAAGGTCCCAAACTGATTTCATTCAAATATCGACCGAAGAAACGCATCCGCGTCAAAGGCGGGCATCGTCAGCAATACACCCTGTTGATGGTGGACTCCATTGGCAAGCCGGGCGAATCCCGCAAGAAAGCGGAAAAGCCCGTTGAAAAGAAAGCAGAAGTTGTTGAGGCGGAGCCAAAGGCTGAAGATAAGAAGCAGGCCAAGGCTAAGAAAGAAGCGACATCGTCCCCCAAGGGGAAGCCCAAGTCTGAGAAGGCTCCCGCCAAAAAATCGGCTACATCCAAGTCTTCATCAAAGAAGACCGAGAAGAAGTAAGAGAGGTAACCATGGCACATAAAACTGGTGGCGGATCTACCCGCAACGGACGAGATTCAAATGGACAGCGCCTGGGCGTGAAGCGCTATGCCGGTGAGTTCGTGCTTTCTGGCAATATCCTTGTGCGCCAGCGCGGCACGAAGATCAAGCCGGGGCTGAATGTAAAGGTCGGCAGGGACGATACTTTGTTTGCAGTCGCCGACGGCGTGGTGATGTACGATGTCATCCACGGTCAGAAGCGCGCGAACATCATCCCGCAGACGGAAGGCTAACCAATGAGGAAAGATATTCATCCAACATACTACACTGAAGCAAAGGTGACTTGTTCCTCCTGCGGCAAGGAATGGACAACCGGTTCCACGAAAAAAGAGATCCGCTTGGATCTGTGTTCGAATTGCCATCCGTTCTTTACTGGTGAGGCAATGCGTATCCTTGATACCGAAGGTCAGGTGGACCGCTTCTATAAGAAACTGTCAGTCCGCCAGGCGTATGTGGAACAGCAGAAGGCTAAGGAAGAACTGAAAGGTTCGCCCGAACGACCCATCGCCGAACTGGAACTTCCCACCCGCGCAACCGAGGCGCTCAAGAACGCCAGCATCGAGAACGTTGGTCAGTTCCTTGAAGTACTCAGCGGAGGCAACGAAGCTGCTCTCGCGATCCCCGGCTTTGGCCAGGCTTCGCTGACAGCTATCAAGAAAAAGCTAAAATCGCTTGGCTACGAACTTCCCGACGCCGCAGCGTAACAACTTGCGAAATTAGTATTCTCAGGTAAACTTACAGGCATGGTGCACAAGCGCCATGCCTGTTTTATTACAAAATTTTCGTTATTGCAGGGAGGGTAGAGCCCTCGAAACAATCCCCAACTCCTATTGGAGATTGTTTCGGGCGGGAAAACATCGTCCTCGCAATGACGGGAGGGATTATGCGTCATACACACGGTTCCATAGAGGTTGTTTGCGGTTCGATGTTCAGCGGTAAAACAGACGAGTTGATCCGCCGCTTGGTTCGGGCAACCATTGCCAAACAAAAAGTTCAGGTCTTCAAACCCGCCATTGACGTGCGTTACGCGGTTGAAAAAGTCACATCACATACAGGCTCGAATTTCGATGCGATCCCTGTGGAAAAAGCCGCAGACATCCGCGAAAAACTCGAAGCGGATACGACCGTCGTCGGCTTCGATGAAGCGCAATTCTTTGACCCGGAGATCGTCCAAATCGCACAGGAACTTGCGAGTAAAAGCATCCGTGTGCTCGTTGCGGGCTTGGATATGGATTTCCGAGGAGAGCCATTCGGACCGATGCCCACCTTCATGTCCATGGCTGAACACGTGGACAAACTCCACGCCATCTGCATGACATGCGGTGGCGAAGCCTCCCGCACGCAAAGACTGGTCAATGGCAAGCCTGCGCGTTATGATGATCCCATTGTGATCGTGGGTGCATCTGAAATGTACGAAGCGCGTTGCCGCGAGCATCACGAAGTCCCGCGCTAAAGAGCAGATTACACATTACGAGAAGAAAACATGCAGGAATACAAAGACATCCTCGCCGAAATTCTGATAGACGAAACCACCCTCCAAGCCCGCATCCGGGAGTTGGGAGCAGAGATCAGCGCCGACTATACCGACGGGAACCTTCTCCTCATCTGTATTCTTCGGGGCGGCGTTCCGTTCCTCGTAGACCTCAGTCGTCACATTATATCTCCGCACATGATGGACTTCATGGCTGTCTCCTCCTACGGGACAGGCAAGCGCGAATCGAGCGGCACGGTACGCTTCACCCTTGACCTGCAAACCGACATCCACGGCAGGGACGTTCTCCTCGTCGAGGACATCGTAGACAGCGGGCACACCATTGCAACCGTGCTTGAACACCTGCAAGTGCGCCAGCCTAAAAGCCTGAAGGTCTGCGCCCTGCTCGATAAAGCCGAAAGGCGTGAAGCAGTTGTCCCGATCCATTACCGCGGCTTTAGCATCCCCAATAAGTTCGTCTTTGGCTATGGACTTGACCTTGACGAATACTATCGCAACCTGCCATTCGTGGGAGTTGTAGACATGGATAAATACCAGCCTCCCGATTGATCAACGATGAACGACGAATTTCAATCCGTTTCAGGGTATGCAGGGCGCTGGGTCGCGCGGGTACGCGGTCGGATCGTCGCACAAGGGGGAACGCCCGAACAGGCACTTCATGCCGCGCAAAAAAGCAGGCATAAGGAAAAGCCGGAAATCATTTACATGCCCATCACATTTTCGCATTCACCTTTGATAGACAAAATACGTGACGTTCTGCCCGAAAAGGAGATTTACCTCGTGGGCGGTGCGGTGCGGGATATGTTACTGAACCGCCTCTCACGGGACCTTGACTTTGCCCTGCCTTCGAACGGCATTTCCACTGCTCGAAAAGTTGCCAACGCTCTCAAAGCCAACTTCATGGTCCTGGACGATGAACGCGACACGGGTCGCGTAATTTTCACCGATGATGATGGCGCCCGCACGTTCCTTGACTTCGCTACCTATCGCGGGGAGAATCTCGAAGAAGACCTCCATAACCGCGATTTCACCGTCAACGCCATAGCGTTCGATATCCAAGCTCAAAGTATCTTCGATCCTCTGAACGGCGCGTCCGACCTGCGCGCAAAGTTGATCCGTACCTGTTCGCCGTCATCCATTTCCGATGACCCGGTCCGCATCCTGCGCGCCATCCGTCAAGCCGCGGAATTCGAATGCAAGATAGAACTCGAAACGCGCAAGGCGATGAAACAAGCCGCAAACCTTTTACCGAATGTGTCCCCCGAACGAAAACGGGACGAACTGTTCAAGATACTCGAAGGACCCAAGCCTGATGCCGCCATGCGCGCACTCGAAATGCTTGGAGTTTTCCCCCACCTTTTACCCGAACTGACCGCAATGAAGGGCACGGCACAATCTAAACCGCACATCTATGATGTCTGGGAACATACGCTTAGCGTGCTTGGCCACCTTGACTCTATCATTGCCGCGTTGCGCATCGGCTATTCTGCTGAAGAGACCAAGGATATGTATACAGGACTGCTCACCGTGCGCATTGGCAGGTTCCGTGAGCAGTTGGCTGAACACTTTACGAACTCGCTGAACACGGACCGTTCCCTCCGCGCTGCAGTGTTTTTCG
>DATDAG010000396.1:0-2528 GCA_036525495.1 Anaerolineales bacterium | reverse complement strand
AGAGCACCAGCCTTCTAAGCTGCGTTGTTGTGGGTTCGAATCCCGCCAGGGGCGCAAATGTAGGAGAAAGCGAATAAAAGTACCACCGCATCCCAGATCTGGTGGTACTTTTGTATTAAGTCTAAAAACTATAGCTCAAATGTTGGATCTTTGGATTGATAACGATGGAGATATTGGACAGGTTGTGCCAGCCTTAATATCTTGAATGACCATGAGCATTAGCCTCTTGAACTATTGCTAGTGGGAAACGATCTGCGGTATTGGCGAGAAATTCTCGGCGAACCCGGTGACGGGAACTGGTTCTATTGATCATTCTAATTACCACAAGTCCCGGTCGATCAGGTTCCAAATTGTGTATGAGTTTTGTATATGAGTGAGTGGAATGAAATAATGAGTTGATGTCCCCGCTATGTTTTTTGCAGAGTTTCTTATAAAGTTTGGTCTTCTACATTGACGCTTGTTCCTCCTGGCCAATCGACAGTTACGTCTCCAGGATCATACGGGACCTGTGGCATACACCAGCGAAAGATCCATTTCGCGTCCTCAGGGCTGGCGTTGACACATCCTCTGGAAGATGGCTCGCCATAGTTGTTATGCCAGAATGTGGAATGGATCGCAACTCCCGTCCCGACGAATAGGCTGACCCATCCAACTGCGGGAAGACTCCAACCAGCTGATGCGCTCCCACCGCTCAAAGGCAGGGAAATGGCTTTGCGCCAGATTGGTGATGTGCCGATCGGTGTTTGCCATTCATCCACACGGTTACCCCAGGCATCGAACAACGCCCCGCTGGAGATCTTTGCAAAGTGGACTTCAGTATCTCCCTCATAACAAGAAAGTGTTTGTTCCCAGATCTTTACCACGATCCGTTTTTGCGCGGGTTCAACGGTGGGACTTATTGGAGAAACTTCATCCACTGTAAGTGGACGAAATGCTTCTACCGGTCCCCAGAAAACATCTCCGGAACCATACTTTTCATTCAGGCGATACCAGATTTGACCACTTTCATCTGCTCTGATTTGGTCCACCCATACAACTTGGCTGTAGTAAAAACGCGGCGGGATATTGATGGACAATTGATATTGCAGCCACGGCGCTCGAGCGGGTGGGTTTTCGAGGATCAAGTCGACATAGGGTATTGTCACCTCCACCCACATTCCTTCGCCAAGACTGGTTTGAGGCAGGCTTGTCACTGCGGAATTGATCCGATTTTGTACAGGTTGTACATATCCACCCCATACATATCCATTTGGCGTTTCTACGAACCGTTGATTGATACGTCCAGACATGGATCCAACAACCTCCCGATTCCATGAAACGACACTGTCTTCATACAAAGCGCCAACAATTTGACTGTTAGAGTCAGGTCGCGCGTACACGTCCATTTTGCCGACAGTGATACGCCCCAAGTAATCGGTTTTGGGAAACTCAGGTAGAACCATTTTCGTCAGTGGACGAAAGGCTAATGAGCCTGCACCTAACGCGGCTAGTTTTAGAAAATCCCGGCGCGAGATCGAAGGTTTATCATTAATCATTCAGGTGTTTTACACTACGAAAGGCGTCGAACAGCGGGAAGTCTTATATATAATTCGCCGTCTTCGATTTTTGTCTCGAACTCATCCAACGGGCGTGGCGGTGGACCGCTGAGCACAAATCCATGCTTATCGAATACCCCGTTGTGGCAGGGACTGAAGAATTGCCCGTTTTCGGCAATCCAGCGGACGCGGCAGCCAAGGTGGGTGCATATGTTTGACAACGCATGGTAGTTACGCCCATCATCCGTCAACACGAAGACACCCACTTCTTCTTCCTCCACCATCCATCCGTTCTGGCGGGTTACTCTAGGTTTAAAGAGCGCAGGTGTTCCTAGTTCGATGACCGATAGAGAACCGACCCGCAGCCAATCACCTTGATCTGATTTCAGCGAAGGACCAAGAATATAAGCGATGGAAGGAATCCCCAACGCGGTTCCAATGAAACCTCCGATCATTGAGATTGTCATTTTCATGGCATCTCGGCGTGAAAGTTGTTTCTTCTTTTTCATTTCATCCTCCATAAATCGAAAAACTGGTGGACCGATTTGTTGGTGGCAACAGGCTGGATTGCTATATTCTCTTTTTGTTCACTTCAATTCCCATTCGAAAATGCGTACGGGGACATCCACGTCGACAATCGTAAGAGCCAGTTTGCTCGCGCCTTCGAGAATGGATTTGCCATCTTGCAAACCAGGAAAGATCAATTTCCCACTGACATGATGTCCGCCGCGCGGTGCATCCCAGATTGTTGCCTGAAGAGTAATCCCTGTATCTGTAGTGAGCGTGGCGAGAGTCGCGAGATCCATGCTCAGGTCAACAGAATGGGTATTCAGGACAACGTCAAACTGGAGAGTGTCAGATGGCGTGCCCATATTAAGCGGGGTAATTTCGACGATGACCATGCCCTGTTCGTCGATGCGGGTCATGTCTCTATCGACATTAACATTCATATTTGGAAATAGTGTTGGGAGGATGGCGGGATCATCCGTCGGG
>DATDAG010000395.1:0-4314 GCA_036525495.1 Anaerolineales bacterium | reverse complement strand
GAAAGCCACCTAGCACCATCTGTGCTAGCCGTACCTGTAGGCGTCACGATGGTAAAACCGAATGCGAGCACCACAGATAGGACAAATTCTCTGAACGCTAAACAAGTACATCATTTCAATAAGGGTTGTACACATTAAATTTTGTAAAGGGCTTCGAAGTATATCTCGAAGTCCTTTTTTCTTGCTTTGTGACTTAAGTCCTGTTTTTTATTCGTGAAATTTGCAATAATACTTATGTAGAATTCGATCTCCATATCTATCGCGAAAGGAAGAGATATGAAGGCAATCCGTACTCTCGTTTTTGTTTTCCTGTTTGCCGTGGTTTTGGTTGCGTGCGGCGGATCACAGGAGAAGTTCAGTGACAAGGAATACATCCTGACAACCGAATTTGCAAACGGTGAATTCGCATTTTTAGGGGTTGGCGGTGACATCAACGGAATTCACAACCCGACCCTGGTCGTGGAGCCCGGTGAGACTGTCACGGTGACACTGGTCAATGGCGGCTGGGGAACGCACGATGTCTTCTTCCCTGGGCTGGGGATCAGCACTGAAAAAGTTGTCGAGAAAGGGGAAACCGTCTCGGTCACTTTCAAGGTTCCCAATCAAGAATCTGAGATCGAATATCACGACAGCGTGGCGAACCATGCCGAATTGGGCATGATCGGCGTGTTGCACGTCACTTCTGAGAAGGTCGCTACTGTGGAAGGCGGTCTTGCCCAGTTGTTCCAGAAAGGTGGCTGTTCAGCATGCCATATGATCCCGGGTGTTCCGGGTGCCGTTGGACAGATCGGTCCCAATTTGGCTGATATTGGTGTCGTGGCTGGTGAGCGTGTGCAGTCAGATGATTATGCAGGCAGTGCTGCCACAGCGGAGGAATATATCCGCGAGTCGCTTGAAACCCCGAATGTGTTCATCGCGCCAAATTGTCCAGGTGCTCCTTGTCAGGCTGACCTGATGCCAGCCTTTGCAGACTTTTATTTTGAAGGAGAGATCCAGAAATTAGTGGCTTATCTGGCGAGTCTGCCGGATGGGGTTGGGCAGTTCGCTGCTGAGATGGAAGCGGGTGAAGCAGTCATTGGTGAAGTCCCCGAACTATCCGAAGATGCGTTTGCTTGGGCAAAACAGACCTACTTTGAACGTTGCGCGGGATGTCATGGGACTTTACGTAAGGGTGCGACGGGTCCTGCCTTGACCCCGGACCTGACTCTCCAAAAGGGGACTTTGGCTCTCTCCTCGATCATTTTCAACGGAACCACCAAAGGTATGCCCGATTGGGGCAAGCAAGGCTTCTTCACGCAGGACGAAACAGATACCTTGGCAGAATTCCTGCAAAATGAACCTCCTGCTCCACCTGAACTTTCCATGGAGCAAATGAAGAATTCGTGGACGGTGTTTGTAGCGCCAGAGGATCGCCCAACAGAACCTCAAACGACGCGCGACTGGCAGAACTATTTCAGTGTCACATTGCGCGATGCGGGTCAGGTGGCGATCATTGACGGTGACACCTATGAAGTGGTCAACCGGGTCAACACCGGGTACGCCGTGCATATCACGCGCATGTCTGCCACCGGGCGTTATGCCTACGTTATCGGTCGTGACGGCAAACTGGCGCTGGTCGATCTGTGGATGGAAGTGCCGGATAAGGTTGCCGAAGTCCAGGTTTGTTACGATGCCCGTTCAGTTGAGGTCAGCAAATATGAAGGCGAATTAGGTGACTTCACCGATAAATATGCCATCGTCGGTTGTTACTGGCCGCCACACTTCACAATACTGGATGGACAGACTCTGGAACCGATCAAAGTGGTCAGCACGCGCAGTTACACTTTTGACACGAACGAATATCATCCCGAGCCGCGTGTTGCCGCCATCCTTGCCTCCCATTTCAAACCGGAATGGATCGTCAATGTCAAGGAGACGGGGCAGGTCTGGCTGGTGAATTACACCGATCCCATCAATCCGACGATCAGGATGATCGAAGCCGAGCGCTTCCTGCATGACGGGGGAGTTGATTCGACCAAACGATTCTTCCTCGTCGCTGCGAATCAGGCGAATAAGGTTGCGGTCATCGACCTCCAGATTGGAGACCTCATAGCCATGGTGGATACTCCCGCCATCCCGCACCCGGGACGCGGCGCGAATTGGATCGACCCGGAATTTGGCCCGGTGTGGAGCACGTCCCATTTGGGTGAAGCCGCCATGGTGTCGATTGGAACCGACCCGGAGGGGCATCCAGATTATGCATGGAAGGCAGTCCGAACAACGCCATTGCCTGGGTCGGGAAGTCTCTTCAACAAGACACATCCCAACAGCCAGTGGATCTGGACCGACATGGTGCTCAATTCTGATCCTGCCCTTTCTCGCACGATCTGTGTGATCGCGAAATCCGACCCATCGAAAGTGCATAAATGCTGGGAAATCGCAGATTATGGGCGCGCCGTTCACATCGAATATAACAAGGCTGGCACGGAAGTGTGGATCAGCGTGTGGGGCACGGCTGATATTCCCGGTCAGACCGGCGAGATCGTGGTATACAACGATGAGACCCTGGAAGAAATAACCCGCATCAAGGATTTGATCACGCCGACGGGCAAGTTCAATGTGTATAACACGGTGAACGATATTTACTAAAACATATCTGTATTAGAACAACAAGACCTCCGAAGAGTATATCCATCGGAGGTCTTGTGCTTTTAAAGCTGGAGACTAAATGCTAATTGCTGATAGCTACGCCGTCTCCAAATACTTCTCGATCTCATAATCACTCACGCGCAGGCGGAACTGGTCCCACTCTTCCGTCTTTGCGCGGATGAAGGCTTCGTAGGCGGATGGACCCATCGCGTCGACAAGGACCTTGTCCTTGCTGAGTTCGACTAGGGCTTCGCCGAGCGAGCCGGGCAACTCGCCAACGCCATGTTTCTTGCGATCTTTTGCGTCCATGTGATACAGGTTGACATTGTTCAACGGCTTGGGCGGGGTCAATTTGTTATCCACGCCATCGAGCGCGGCGGCGAGCATGGCGGCGAACGCCAGATACGGATTTGATGATGGGTCTGGGAAGCGCAACTCCGCACGGACGGATTTACTGCGCCCTTCGTTGTAGCGCGGAATGCGGATCAATGCTGAGCGGTTCTGCTGTGCCCAGCCGATATATACGGGCGCTTCATATCCAGGGACGAGGCGCTTATACGAATTGACCGTCGGCGCTACGAGCGCGGCAAGCCCGCGAGCGTGTTTGAGTTGACCGGCAATGAACGAGTAGGCGGTGCTGGACAACTTGTACTCGTCAGTATCGTCGAAGAAGAGGTTATTGCCTTTATCGTCGAAGAGACTCTGGTGACAGTGCATGCCAGAGCCATTAATGCCGTAAACAGGCTTGGGCATGAAAGAGGCGGTCAATCCGTGTAATGCCGCGATCGCTTTGACGGTGTACTTCAAAGTCAGGACGTTATCCGCCGCTTTGACCGCGTCCGCAAATCGGAAGTCGATCTCATGCTGTCCGAGCGCAACTTCGTGATGCCCGACTTCTATTTCAAGCCCCATTGAATTCAAAGCATCCATCAATTCGGTGCGAACGCGCACTGCATCGTCAGCCGCAGAGAAATCGAAATAGCCGCCGACATCGTGCGGTACAGGGTGAACGCTCTCGCCGTTACTGCCCTTGAACAGGAAGAACTCAGGCTCAGGTCCGATGTTATACGTCCAGCCGCGTTCAGCAATCTTCGCTGTCATCCTTTTCAACACACCGCGCGGGTCGCCTTCGAAGGGCGAGCCGTCCGGCATGAGGATGTCACAGAAGATGCGCGCGCGGCGGCGTTCGGAAAGACTCCACGGAAGCACCGCGTAGGTGTCGGGGTCGAGCACCAACCGCATGTCCGATTCCTGGATGCGGGCGAAGCCTTCCACCGACGAGCCGTCGAACCACACGCCGTCTTCGAGCGCGCCTTCAAGCCCTGTAATGGGCATATCCACGCTCTTCACTGTGCCGGTCACGTCTGTGAATTGCAATGACACGAACTTTACGCCGTCTTCTTTTACACGTTTGATCAGATCTTTTGCGTACATTTTATTCTCCTTTTGATTCGAATAATATCTTTTTTCCAACTGCGTTATGCAGTCTTTGGATACGGGGATGGGTGGAACTCAGTCATTCGCAGCCGGGGCGGACTGCAACGGCTCCGTCTTGACTTTTGTCCGCTTCGCCCAATTGATCAATATCACCGACCCGATGATGATCGCGGTGGCAACTGCAATGCGCGCATTCAATATTTCATTCGCGAACAACCAACCCAGGAACACCGCCACAACAGGATTTAT
>DATDAG010000394.1:0-4012 GCA_036525495.1 Anaerolineales bacterium | reverse complement strand
GGACTTGATCATGAGGTGAGCACCTATATGCAGCAAGCGCTGGGTGAGCCACTGTCGAGCACAGATGATATCTTCACCGTGCGCGTCTTTGGCGAGGACCACGATATCCTACGTGACCAGGCCCAGAAACTGCAGCAAACTGTGGCCGGGATCAACGGCGTCGTTGATCCGCATGTGGTGCTCCCCGTTGAGGAAGACTCAGTGGAGATCGAGGTCAATCTTGCCTCGGCTCAAAATTATGGTGTCAAACCAGGCGATGTTCGCCGTGCGGCGGCCACCTTGCTCTCCGGTATTCAGGTCGGCAGTCTTTTCGAGCAACAGAAAGTGTTTGATGTGATGGTATGGGGCGCGCCCGAGGTGCGTGACAGCCTGGAAGATATCCCTGAGTTATTGATTGATACACCTCGTGGAGGTCATGTGCGATTGGGGGATGTAGCCGATGTGCGCGTTGTGTCATCTCCGACCGTCATCAAGCGTATTGCGGTCTCACCTTACCTTGATATTAACTTTAGCGTTCAGGGAAGGGACGTCAACGCCGTTTTGGGGGATGTCGAGCATTCTCTGCAAAACTTCGCCTTCCCGTTGGAGTACCATGCCGAGCTGCAAGGTGATTATGCGGCACGGCAGGCGATACAACAGCGCATTCTCATCGCCGGGATTGTGGCACTGATCGGGATTTTCTTACTCCTGCAGGCTGCCTCCGAAAGCTGGCGCCTGGCTTTGGCGATCTTACTCTCCTTGCCGGCGGCGCTGGTGGGCGGAATATTGGCAGCGTTCCTGAGTGGTGGCTCGTTCTCGCTAATTTCATACTTCGGGCTGTTTGCGATATTGGGAATTGCGGCGCGTAATACCGTCATGCTAATCAAACATTACCATTCTCTTGAGCAGGAGGGTGAAGAGTTTGGATTAGGGCAAGTAATGCGCGGTTCTCGTGAACGCGTCGCACCGATGGTGATGACGGCGTTAACCACAGGCCTGGCTCTTATGCCGTTCGTGCTCTTCGGCAATATCCCTGGTCACGAGATTGTACGCCCGCTGGCTATCGTTGTTATTGGAGGATTAGTCACTTCGACGTTGCTCAATCTTTTCGTCCTGCCTGTCCTGTATTTACGCTTCGGGGCTAGCCGTGAACCTGACCTCCAATTCCTTTCGGTTCCATCTGCCAGTGAAGCATAAACCTGAAGACTTGTTAATGGGTCTCGAGACGAGCAAAATTTAGCAAATTCCAGGAGATTAATTGATGGAAGACAGCAACAATCACCAAGTTTTACTGGCAGAAAACCTGCGAAAATCTTACGGACCCAGGCTGGCACTCCGAGGGCTATCCTTCTCATTGAAGGCTGGACGTATCCTGGGCTTCCTGGGCCCAAACGGAGCGGGTAAAACGACCGCGATCCGCATCCTTACCACCATTCTTGAGCCCGATTCAGGCCATTTTGTCGTGGATGGAATCAGTTCCGAGTATCCTGACAAAATCCGGCGCAGGATCGGCGTCCTGCCTGAGAACCTGGGATTTCCCAGGCAAATGACGGGCTTTGAGTACCTGACGCACTTCGGTCAGCTCTACGGGGTATCAACGGCTGATGCCAGATCCAATAGCCTACGCCTTCTCGAAGATGTGGGATTGAAACAGAGGGCAAAATCCCTGATAGGTACATATTCTCACGGAATGAGACAAAGGATAGGCATCGCGCGCGCGCTGGTTAATGACCCTGTGGTCGTTTTTCTAGACGAACCCACTCTCGGATTGGATCCGCGCGGTCAACAGGAACTGTTGACACTCATCAAGCGTATTGTACAAGAGCGAAATGTGGGCGTGATTTTGTGCAGCCATGCCTTATCCGAGATTGAAGAGATTTGCGATGATGTAGTCATCTTGAGTACAGGCCAGATTATTGCCTCGGGACCTGTGGCGGATGTCATCGGAAGGGCTCAGCGTAATGTCATCCGTGTCCGCGTCCCGTTATCATCGGTCGACCAGGCAACACAGAAACTGGAGGCATTGCCGAATATTATTAAAGTAGCTTCATCAAACGGCAAGACGGGTTGGTTAGTGATGGAGCGCGTGGGTTTGACGGATACATCCTCCACCCCGAAACCTGATGCCAATAACAAAATACTAGAAGCCCTTATCAAAGCAAAAATTCCTGTTTTGGGGTACGAGGTTGAGGGCGGTCGGTTGCAGGATGTTTTCCTACACTTAACCGAAGAGGTAATCAAATGAGCGCTAAACAAGAAGTGTTTGAAACTCGTGTCAAACCGTTGAGCACTACAAAGCCTGCGTGGTGGCTGATTTTCGTCAGGGAACTCGCCGACCTGTGGATAGGCGGTAAAGCTCTCAACCTCATCCTCATTTACAGCGTTATCCTGGGGATTATGGTGTATGTATTCTCATTCAACAGCGAACTGAGTTTGATCCCTCCCAAGGAAGCGGTTTACGAGATGCTGAAAAACGCCATGGCTGTCAGCCTGTTCATCGCTTTGGTGATTGGTGCCGACACTATTAGCGGTGAGCGGGAACGTGCTACTCTCGAATCGGTTCTCTTGACACCAACGAGTCGTCGACAAATTGTCGTTGGGAAATTTCTAGCTGCTTTTTCAGCATGGCCAGCAGCCTATCTGATTGCCATCCCATTTATGAATGTGTTATCCCAAGGTGACGAGGTCCTGGTTCCGGCTATTATTTGGGGCGCTATTACAGGGACTGCGCTGGTGATGGGTTATACAGGTCTGGGTATGCTGGTTAGTTTCTGGTCAGGCGCAAACAAGGTGAGCTATTTCGTGAGCCTGGGCATTTATGTGCTTTTTCTCGTTCCGGCACAATTGCCTGGGCGCGCCCAGACCGGAGCAGCGGGGCAATTCCTGCAATGGGTGAACCCGCTGGCTGCCACCAACCACTTCCTTTCAAAGCACCTGGTAAATTATCGCACCCTGGCTGAATTTTGGACCTGGCTTATATCACCGGTGGTGTTTTCCGTCCTAATCCTAGTTGTGCTCTTCCTATATGCCGCTCCGGGTCTACGCCTTGAGGCGGGAAAATCCAGCAAGATTTGGTCGTTCCTAACCCGTGTAATAGGTCTTTTTGTGATCGCCTGCCTCATCTTCTCCCTGGGGTCATCGCCGGTTTCAGCGGCCTCAGATCTTCAGATAGATATCGACATGGATTACACGGTAGTGAAGACGGGAGACAAAGTTGAATTCAATACGCTGGTAACCAACAATGATTCGGAGGTTTCTCCTCCTCTCATTGTTGCGATGAATGTCATCAATCTAGATGCCAAAGGTGATGTGGTTGATCCAGAAGATTGGTCGCCGCAACGCACCCAATATATCGATTCCCTGGGACCGGGCGAGTCCACAAATCTGGGATGGATTATCAATACCATTCTGGATGGAGACTATATGGTGTATATGGTTCTCATCCCTGCACCAAGTAGCACGGAGTCCACCAGCCAGCCTATTGCCAGTTCAGGTATCCACCTGACAGTGACGCCATTTACCAGGCTAAACCCAGGCGGTGTACTTCCCTATGTCATCGGAGCTCCGTTGCTGCTGATGATTGTTATTATTCTTGTATACCGGCGGCGGAGACAGGCAATTGACATGGGTGATGCCTCATAAGAATGTTCGAGGCTGTGCTGTAAATTAGGAGGAAATAAAAATGAACGCCACTCAGCGATGGATCTTTGTGATTTTGATCATGGCGGGATTACAACTTTCGGCCTGCAAACCGGCATCGAAGATGGTAGAGAAAATTCAGCCTGCTCAGCTTGAGCCAATCGAAGGTTCAGATTTTAAGCGCGTGATCTTGACTGAGAAGGCCGCCGAGCGGCTCGACATCCAGACAGTCACAGTTCGTGAAGAGCAGATCGAGCGGAAGCTAACCGTTGGAGGTCAGATCATGACGGTGAGCGAGGATTCTGCTCTATCCGACAATGTAACTGCAGTCGCTGGTGGCATAAAAGAAGCCTTACTGGTTCGTATTCCCCTTAGTCAGAATGAACTAAAAATT
>DATDAG010000393.1:0-4758 GCA_036525495.1 Anaerolineales bacterium | reverse complement strand
GGGCTGGCGTCATGGAGAAGGATGTCGCCTTTGTCGAAGAAACCGATCCAGAAGTCAATGACCGCATCGACGAAGCTTATCTTGCCAAGTATCACCGCTATCCACAATATGTCGCCCCGATGGTGACTCCCAAAATACGCGAAGCAACTCTCAAATTACATCCGCTCTAACAGAAGCACACTTTCTTGTCAGGAAAATCATGAAAATTATAAGTGGTTCATTCTGCTCCTGGTTGTGCTGACGGATATGTTCGTTGTGGTAATTTCCTTAATAGGTGTGTCGGCGCTAGCAAAGGAAATGGCGGATGGCCTGAATTTGAATCTTGAGCAGGTGGGATTCATCTGGGGCGCGGCGCTTTATCTGGCATTGCCCTTCTAGCTACATAGAAAGGAAATTAAGATGGAATACAAAAAACTTGGTAACACCGGCGTGGATGTTTCTCCGATTTGCCTGGGTGCGATGGGTTTCGGTTCTGCTGAAAACTGGACACACAACGCATGGGCATTGGATGAAGAAAACAGCCGCGTTATCATCAAAAAGGCTTTAGACTTGGGGATCAATTTCTTTGATACCGCCAATGTTTATGCCTACGGCACCAGCGAGGAAATTCTCGGTCGCGCCTTGAGAGATTTCGCAAAACGGGATGAAGTGGTCATCGCCACCAAGGTGTTTGGCAAGATGCGTGAGGGACCAAATGATGCAGGGCTGTCGCGCAAGGCTATTTTGAGTGAAATTGACAACAGCCTAAGGCGGTTGCAAACGGACTACGTGGATCTCTATCAAATCCATCGATGGGATTATGAGACTACCATCGAAGAGACAATGGAAGCGCTCAACGATATCGTGCGGGCGGGCAAGGCTCGTTACATTGGTGCGTCCGCGATGTGGGCTTGGCAATTCCAAAAGGCATTGCATGTCTCTGATATGCATGGGTGGTTTCGTTTCGTCTCGATGCAGGATCACCTGAACCTAATCTACCGCGAAGAGGAACGGGAGATGCTGCCACTCTGCCGTGAGGAAGGAATCGGGGTGATTCCGTATAGTCCGCTCGCCTCGGGCAGATTGACCCGTGATTGGACCGCAGAAAGCACGCTTCGTTTTGAAACTGATCAAATCCAGAAGATGAAATATGATACGTCCGCTGAAACGGATCGTCCTATCGTGGAGCGGGTTGCGGAAATCGCGAAGAAACACGAAGCCTCACGCACACACATCGCTTTGGCTTGGTTATTGCAAAAAGAGACTGTGACAGCACCCATTGTCGGGGCAACGAAGATCTCGCATCTGGAGGAAGCAGTTGGCGCTTTGGATGTGAAGCTTGCACAGGAAGATGTATCATACATGGAAGAACTGTACGTGCCGCATCGTATCGTTGGTCATCAGTAGATAAGATGACAACTCTAAAATAAAACAAGTGCTGGACGTCTTCCAGCACTTGTTTTATTTTGCAAAAGGGGATTTGCCTATTTCAACGCCTGTTTCATCATCTCCTCAACTGCCAGATACACTGGCGATTCATCACCCAACTCCACAAGCGGCTTGCCGGAGAATTCGAGTTCAGTCAATTCCTCGTTGGCAGGGATCGTGCCAAGGAGAGGTACATCCAATTTTTCGGCGAAGGCTCTTAGCTCAGGGGGCATCTCGCCGCGCAGACGATTGATAATGAGATGAGCGTTCTCGATATTGACATCGAGTTCCTTGCGCATGTCGGCGATACGTTGCGCGGTGACAAGTCCACGCTGGGTGGGATCGCTGACGATGAACATGTGCTGGACATCGCGCGTGGTGCGGCGCGAGAGATGTTCCATGCCCGCTTCGTTGTCAATGACCACGTAGGCATAATGTTTGCTCATGCCGTCTATCACTTCGCGCAGGTTATGGTTGACCGCGCAATAACATCCCTGCCCCTCGCCGCGTCCCATGGCGATGAGATCAAAGCGCGAACCTTCAGATAAAGAAGAACGGATCTGGTAATCAAGATAATCGCGTTTGTTGACCCCACCTGGCATGGTCCCCATCGCCGCGCCGCCTTGCGCCAATGATGTTTTCACCTGCTCCAGCATGTCTTCGCGAATATCGCCGACCGTCCATTCGAGATCAAGCCCCAGCACCATGTTCAGGTTGGAAGCGGGATCGGCGTCAATGGCGAGTATGCTTCCCGTTTGGTTCTGGGCAAGATATTTGATGATCATGCCTGATACGGTGGTCTTTCCAACCCCGCCTTTGCCTGCGAGTGCAATGGTAACGGTCATTCAAACACCTCGTCATTCGTAAATTCATTGATCTTATTGTTGATCTGTCCGGCGGCAAGTCTCAAGCTCTCCACATGGTTGTACACGGGAACTCCCAACCGGTCCGCTTCCTGCACTTTCATGTCGGCGGGGAGATAACCGATGAAAGGAATGTCAGGCGTTTCATTCTCAAGGAAGTTTGCTTCTTCGTTATTTCTCACTTTATTCGCCACAAGATATAAACGTTGCAGACCAATATCATTCGCCAGTTTCTTGATCTGTGCGGCGGTTCCAAGACTCCTTCGGGTTGGTTCGACGACGACCAGCATGGCATCCACAAAATCCACGGTAGCGCGTCCGAGATGCTCCACGCCTGCATACATATCTAAGAGAAGAATGTCGTCTTCACGGAATAATAGATGTGTAAAAAGAGTCTTGAGCATCGCAGCTTCGGGACAGATACAGCCTGAACCACCCAGTCCCACGCTTCCCATTTCGAGCAGACGTACGCCGCGGTGAAGAACGCTGAACCTTTCGGGGATGTCGTCCACACGGGGGTTGAGGGTGAAAAAACCGCCAACGGTGCCGGGCTTTGCGCCAGTTCGCTCTTCGATGAGTGCGTCCATCTCGGCGATGGGCTTAAGTTGTTCCCGCAATTCCTGGGGGAAGCCCAATGCGCCTGCCAGGCATGGAGATGGATCTGCATCCACTGCCAGCACCTGACGTCCCATATCCGCGTAGGACTGGGCGAGCAATGCAGTCAATGTTGTTTTTCCCACCCCGCCTTTACCTGTGATCGCGAGTTTCATAATACGCTCCTCTTATGAAATCATTCTACATTCCCCTCAATCAAGAGAATAGTGACAGACATCATTTATTTTTTAGACCGTTGACCATGGACCGATGATCACTATTTACGGTCCGCTCTGCTGTCATCGCTTCGTCTACGTTACACTCCGCTTAGCGTAATAACTTTTTCGTCAACATATTTCCCAGAATGGCGCACGCATCTATTGGCAAATAGTGACTTGCAGATTCATCGAAGAGCACTTTGCACGAAGATGGAAAGTCTTCGTCACCAAGCCAGTACGTCAACATCATCGGTACGCGCGGCAATGCTTGAAAAATGAATGACGCGTTTCCGATATCAACCGATTCACCTCCCGCTTTCAAGCATACAAATTCGAATCTTTCCAGATCTAAGCCGAAAGTTTTGACGATCTGATCACCGCTGTATCCTTGAAATGCCGTGTTGTAGGTTCGTCCATCGGGCAGATCTGCGAACGAGATCCATTTACCGGTCAACGGTGTGCCATCGGCAGTGACCAGATAATACAGGATCATAGCCTGTTGAAAATCGGAGAGTGGTTCATTGCGGTTGTCATATCCGATTAAGTCAGGAAAGGAAAAAAAGCAAACATTTCTCAATAACGGAACATGCAATTCGCCGCGACCTGGACCAAGCCTCAGATAAGATACGCCGCTTCGCGACGCGACCAGTTCAGGGTCCTGAAAACGAAGCGCTGAACGAAGTTCATCCACGCGCGATGAGAATTGCATGCCGGTATCTTTTGAACGTGACGGTTTCCATTGCTTTCTAAAAGTGGACATTAGACCTGTTTATCTTCATTATATGCATTTGCCAATAGATAATCGAAAATTAACCAGAGTTAGGTACATTTATCAGATTTTCTAATGACAAAATTCACAACTTCAACCACTGCCAAGATGCTAGAATAAACTTCAGGAAGAGTCTACAACTTTATAAGTGTCTTTGTTCGAGTCATCATCCACCCATCTTTCAAGGAGGTGCTCATGGAGACCAAGACCTTTGAGGCGCCCGCGCTTTACGGCGATCATCACGTAACCGAGGTGCGGCGAATTCTACTGGGGCTGACGGGGGTTAGTGGAGTGTACGCAAGCAGTGCGTTCCAGGTGATCGAGGTGACCTTCGATGCCGAAAAAATCTCAGCAGAAGAAATCACAAAACAATTGGAAAATGAAGGCTATTTAGGTGAACTTCCTATGATTTCTGAGACGGGAATCGCCGTTGAGAAAAAAGAGGGAGAGGGCGTCTTTAGGCATACCGCTACATACGAAACCATCAAAGATACCGTGTCCTTTGCCCAAAGTATTCGTTATGCAGGACGACCGCTCTGGCCCTGCCCGGGGCTGGGTCCGGTTAAAACAAGTGATAACTAGCTGATAGAACTCACCGCCAAGGCCGCAAAGAACGCAATAGTTTTTATTTTGTTTTCTTCGCGAGCTTAGTGTATTTAGCGGTAAAGGAGAACTGATATGCCCAAGAAACGTGAGATCAAAGAATATTCAACCGACCCAGCCGCGCAGGCGATGTTGATCCGTGCGGAGGAGTTGGGGATCGGCACGGCATTTACGCGTGCTGACGCAATGGTTCCGTGCAATATCGGTGGCGCAGGGATGTGCTGTAAGCAATGCGGCATGGGACCGTGTCGTTTAACGAAGAACGGTGACGTGGGAGTCTGCGGAGCGACGTTGGATACGATCC
>DATDAG010000392.1:0-2862 GCA_036525495.1 Anaerolineales bacterium | reverse complement strand
GGGAAACTGAATGTTTTTATTGCTTTTGCGATTAGTGAAATATTCGCCATGGGAGCCAAGTGTAAATCCATTACAAAATTCAGGGTTGTCAGGCAGGCGATATGTGGTTTTCAAATCCACAGCAAACTTAATGCTCTCATCGGCTGCATTTACAAAGGACAAATCAGGATAATAATTCTGTTGCTCAGCAAGAACAATTCGGTAGTTGTTTCGATTAACAAATTCAAGCAGTTTCGCAAAAAGATGGATTTCAAGAATTTTGGAAACGATTTTAGTATCCGCTGAAATCGTATAAATATTACGGAATACGTCAATGAACCCCTTAATTATCCATTGATCGTCAGGCGTGGAAATATGATCTTTGAATGTGCTAACAAATTCGGTCAAAGCTTGTTTGAAATCTTTTTTGAGTTGTTCCCGCTGTTGTTTTTGCATCGTTTCTCCGTAGCAGGATTATACAACACCAAAAGTTTTATGACTTATACCCAATATGAGTATGAAGTAAGCGACAAAGCATCGTCACTTCGATATATACATCACACCCTCCACTTCCTCAAAACCAGCATCCTATGTCCATAATGTGGCTTCATGCATTCGCGCTGTTGCAATCATGATACTGTCCACCATCGGGATTTGTATTTCAGCAGAAATCTTTGCGGTAAGACCTGCTGAAGAGGCTGTGATTGTTGCCTTTTTGAAAACTTTCGCGATGGTTACATACCAAAGAATGAGCAATATGAATCAAGAACCCCGCCGTGAGGCGGGGTTCTTGATTCATATCTGGGTATGAGGTGCAAGTTTTTCCTTCCACTCGTATTTGCTGCCAACTATGCTTTTTCCTTGTTCACCGTGTTCCTGCTTTTCTCGAGCAGCGATGTGACTTCCTGCACGGCTTCCGGGAGCGTTATCCCTTCCACAAGCGCCCACTCCTCGCAGAGCACGTTCTGCGTCTGCCGGAAGAAACCCGCCATTGAACCATACAACGACTTATGCTCGCCAAAGGCATACAGGTCACGCACAACCTCACATTGGACGCGTATCGTCCCCTCTTTGAGGCGTTCCGCCAGGTTGGACTGCCGCGAACGCGCATCGTCAGTAAGCGGCGAGGGGCGGGATGCCAGGGTTTTCCGACAATCCTTGATCTCGCTTTTGGTCGCCAACTTACGCAAGCCATACGCCGGCTCCAATGGCACCCATAAGGTGCTGCCGGCACCAGGGATGGATACCTCGTAATACCGTCGAGTCACACCAGACCCGAACGCCCGGTCCTCCAATTTGACCACTTCTCCCACCCCATGCTGTGGATGAACGACCCGGTCACCAACGTTGAACATCATTTCCGCATCCAAGCCTGGCTCCTTTACTCTGACAATTCAGAAAACGTCAACCCTATGCGGGTTGACGTTGGCATAAACACGCTCGACCTTTTATAAGGTGAACTGATTATATCACAGCGACCTGTTGTCCGCCTGCTTGGTTACACGAAAAAAGCGGCTTATGAAGTGGATAAATTCAAAGAGAGTTTCGAAAATCTTTATTTGGAATCGAAACAACCTTCTGGACGACTCCGCCTCTTTCCCGGCCAATCCCTGATCCAAAACCCAAGCCTTCCCTCCACCTTCAGTTCCTCCCTCAAGCCGCGGCTTACTCATCCACTACAGCAAGGTTGACCATGTTCCCCAAAATTCCAATCGGCAAGGCAACCAGGAGCGCGGTGAATGATACGCGCGTCAGCGACCAGGCATAATCATATCGAAAAAGGGGAGCCAACTCCATAGGAGAACCTGCATTGTTGACGTGAATCCACCATGTCCCTGTGATCGCCGCAAGGATGGAAACACTTGAAAGCAATACTTTGAACAGGTACGAATGGGTCAGACTGCCAGTCACAAATGCCAGGGCGATGATCATACAACCGCCGGTGATCAAAAGTCCCCTGGGAGGGGTATTGAGGAAAAGCACATGGAACACCAGCAAGGCGATATTCATCCCCAATCCGCCAAAGATCGTACCAAAAACGACCCTGAGCAATATGTCGGCTGTTCGGAAACGTTCCGCGACCACCCTGATCAAAAAGACCCCGAGCCCAAAGACCGCCCCGACGATCAACCCCTGCTCCAGGGATGTTGTGAAGCGGGCAATATCAAGAAAATCCGGAAGGTTATACGTCTGATAGACCTGCATCCCCACGCCCAATGCCGCTCCCAGGAATGCCGTCATATACGCGCCGATCAGGCTGACCGGTTGTTGGATCAGGCGTTGCAATATCCATTCCAAAGAAACCCTGAAACGGATATTACCCTGTACGTTCGCAGGCAGACTCTCCGCCACCCTCTGGATCAGTAATAAGGCAGCGATCCTTCTATCATCATGATGATTTAGAACAACCTGAACCGCGGGAATGGCACGAAGATGCCCGATCAATGCAGCCGCCGCATCGCCTGCATCCGAATCTTCGAGCGCCAGTTCACCAAGATGCTCGATTTGACTTATGGATAGCGATAAGGCTTTATCACTCCACCTTTTCCCAGGTTGTGTCAACTCGCGAATTCCATCGAGGATTTGCCGGCGAAGAACCATGTTGTATGTTTTTGCCCCGATCTCCAATAAGGATTCAGAAATATCTTCAGGCAACTTATCTGAAAACGCAAGGATCTCCATATCCCCTACTAGGTGCCCCACAACACGCTCTGCAATGGCATCGTTTCCTTTACGAAGCAATATGGACGAAACCCAGAGCCTCGCACGGGGGTCACTGACCGCTGACCACCAATGATCATCCTTATACCCATATGTCAATGCCTGGGATAGCAGAAAGCTATTAAATGCATCGGTGCCGATGTTCTCGCGCTCCAGGTTGAT
>DATDAG010000391.1:0-3569 GCA_036525495.1 Anaerolineales bacterium | reverse complement strand
TATTCGGTGCACTGGGATACGCCGATAACAGGTAGCGTACATTTGCCAACCCGTCTTCTGGCAGTGTGTAAGTATAGGCAACCCAGCCAGATGAAGATAATCTAGTGTCGTTTTCAGGTTCGATCGTGATCTCGGCCTGGTCATAGGTCGCGGCGAGGTTTATGCCCTGCTCATCCGTAAATGTAAGGGTTCCCATGCCTTCTTCGTCCAACGTTAGTATGCCAAGACTGATCCGTTTCCTGCTGGACATCAACCAGACTTCATATTTATTATCCGCAGGCGGAGCAGGAATTCGTTCTGCTTCCAGAACCGCCTGGTCGGCAATGGCATTACCATCTCTAAAATGAAGGATGATAGATGGACCAAGAATGATCGGCACAGAAGTTGGTGTGACCGTGCTCGTGGCAGTGCCGGTACCTGTGCTTATAAACGTGAACGTGGGCGCCGGACTGGTTGATGTAGGCTCAGGGGAGGCTGATAATGGGAGTCCATTGAAAAATAGGAATGCACCCACTAGAAGGGCCGTGAAACCGGCAACGGCGAGACGGACCCACTTCGACCCTAGAGGCTTAACCCATTTCTTGTCTGCTATTCTGGTCGGGGCATTTTGAAATTCGATTGTGGATGGGCCTAACGAGGCAAGACCCTCCATTTGCATGGTGCCGGGGTTGATATCCACGGATGCGCTGAAAGCGTTCGCAAATTCCATGGGGGTCTGGAAGCGGTCCTTCACATCCTTCGCGAGTGCGCGGTCGAGAATTTTATGGATGGAGGGTGGGATATCCAAAATGGGTTCAGGAGCCTGGCTGACATGCTTGAGCAGGATGCTCATCGTGGTTTCGCCATCGAAGGGGAGTTTTCCGGCGAGCAGTTCGTAGAGCACAATGCCAAGGGAATAGACATCCGTACGCCCGTCGGTGGTTTCACCCTGAGCCTGTTCCGGGCTCATATATGCAGGGGTGCCGGCGGTGACTCCGGTTGTCGTTTGGCGGGCAGAATCCAGGAAGCGAATCAGGCCGAAGTCTGTGAGAACCGGCTCGAAGTCGTCTGGAAGAGGTTCACCTGCTTCGATGTCGCTTGTAGGTGAGATGAGAAGGATATTGCCTGGTTTAATGTCGCGATGGATGATGCCATTGTTGTGGGCATATTGGAGCGCGTTGGCAACGCCGCTGATCAATCGCACGATTTGGGGAAGTTCGAGACGCTTATTGTTTTGATGCAGGAAGTATAAATATTTGGATAACGAGGGTCCCTGGATGTATTCCATGACCAGGTAGGGATCATTATCCACCATATCGAAATCGTAAACCTGGACGATATTCGGGTGACGGAGTTTTGCGACAGTGCGCGCTTCACGCTGGAACCGTTCCAACGCGTCAGAATGCTCCTCGCTTGGGTTACGGAGGATTTTAACCGCCACTTTTCTCTGGAGGGTGGTGTGCGTACCTAGATATACCTCCGCTACCCCCCCGCGAGCAAGCGGCGCTTCGATCTGGACCTTGCCCAGGGTTTTGCCAACCCAGCTATTGCTCATCTATAGATATTATACCCATAGATGAGTTGGATTGTGCAATCTATGTTTAAGGGGCAAGGAAAATGCTATTTTTATGGCTTACGCATTTCAAACTTCTTTAGCCACGAATTGCGCGAAACTCTGCTAATTGCTAAAAAGATTCGCGCGAATTGGCGGAATTTGCGACAACGGTCTTGAGTTTTGCGTAGGTCCTGTTTTACTTACCTGCTGATGCAAGCGCGGATTTTATCTGTTGGATGTGTGCGGTGATGTGGAAATTTGGCTGGAGCAGTCCGAATCCGTAGCGATAATAGCTTCCGGCATTTTGTGTGAACTCCTCGGGGATCAGCTCAGTGTAGGCGAGGACCTCGTCCACAGTGCGACGGAGGGTATACAGCATCATTTTGATGGATGGGTTGGCTTTTACAGTTGCCTCCACCTGTGCGGTGACGTTGCTTCCGTAACCATCTGAGGTAACTTCGTAGCCATCCATCAGGCTGGTGAGAAAGATCGAGTTGATCCGTTCACCGTGGATGAGATGGGCGACGACCTCCAGCGCGCTCCATTCGCCGGGGGCGGGTCGTTTCATGGCTTGTTCATCGGAGGCATTCTCGAAGCATTTTTCCAATTTGGTCAAAGCGGATTCGTATATCTCGCGCGCCTGCCTCGCCAACTCAACAGGGTCAAATGGGACCTTGGGCATGGGGCGTTTACCAAGTTCCATTTTGATCGTTTTCTTTTCGGGTCCGCGGTAGATGACGACCTCGATCTTTTCGCCGCCTTTTTTGCCCTGGATCGCGTTTGGCAGGCTATTAAAGTCGTTCGTGATGGGCTTCCCTGCCATTTCGACAAGGACATCATCCTTTTGCAAGCCTGCTTTCTTTGCTCCCATGCCATCCACTACATCGTCGATACGCATCCCTTCATGGACAGGGACGCCCAGCGCCTTTGCCTGTTCCTCTGTGAAGTCGCCGGGGACAATCCCCAGCATGGGACGGTTGGCGATGCGCAGGTCGATGCCCGTTTCGAGCACAGACTTGAGATTTTCGAGACTCTCCACCCAGTTTTCACGGAAGGTCTCTGTAGGCTTTTCCCATGATGGATCATCGGGCACTTCGTGTGCGAGACTGATAAAGGCGCCTCCATCTTTTTCGGTGACGGAGACAGTTACCTCGGTTGGGGCGGAATCGATGTTTGCGTACCAGCGGAATTTGACGCGTTTATTCTCGTCCAGTTCAAGATAATGACCGCTCGAGTAGAAATCTCCGCGCCACCACAGGTACATACGTCCGCGTGGATGGGGCTGTACAGTGGCTACATCGCACAACCATTCACGCAGGGAGGTTGAATTGGTAAAGGCGCGGTAGGCATATTTGACCGGCGCCTGGACGAACTTCTCGACAGTTATGGTAGTCATGGGAACTCCTTATGTGTTGGAGGTTTGTTTATTTATAAATGAGAATTTCTGAAATTACACCCTACCCGGGGAGGGATATTTAGGAGGGGAGACGATATTCTTTCAGGCAGCCTTACGCAACAAGCGTTTGAAGGCATATTTTTCATAGCCAGCGAATAGTTTGCACATGGATATTGTCAACCATCCTGCGGATTCGTCCGCGGGTTTTATGTTCAGGTGCAAGCGGGTTCGATGGTCTGATAGTGATTCAAATTGTGTGGTTTGCTGCATCACTATATTGAATGGGCGGAGACGATATTCAGATGTGTAATATTCGAATGGATGCCAGTCGAGTATGGTTTCGAGCGTATCGCCAATGCCGTGGTAGCAATGGTTGACCGCGCCAGTGCCCGTCCGCCCGTTGGGTCGTGAGCGTGCAGACCATTTTAGGATGAACCAGCGCGTGCGTTTGTCGGGGTCGTTGATCCAGTCCCAGAGTGCGGTGGGGGAGATGGGGAAATCAAACGAAAAGGAGCGTGTTGCATCTTCTTTTGCAACGATTACGCGACGATGTTTCAGTGTAGATTTGTAGCGGGATTCGAGATTCAGTCCGAAGGTCCGTATTGAACCGCCGGGGATTTCTACGGTGTTGAGATCGTC
>DATDAG010000390.1:0-3211 GCA_036525495.1 Anaerolineales bacterium | reverse complement strand
GTGTGGATATCGAGATTAAGATATAACTTGGTCGTCAAACGAGAGTAGGGACCTGTGAAAGTAAATCCCTGCTCTCGAATTTCGACAGCGTAAGAACAGTGCCTGTGCGGGATATACAAAAAACTCGCATCCCGCGGGACCGTTTGACTGCGCTGCCCGGAGATGATGCAGCCTAAGCCCAGGCTGACAGTCTCGATAACATTTCTTTTGAAGGAGAAAATAGAGTATGTTGAAAGGGCTTATTGGAAAGAAGATCGGCATGACCCAGATCTTCGATGAGCAAGGCGTCGCGCAACCTGTGACGATCATCGAGGCTGGGCCATGTTTTGTTACCCAGGTCCGTAACCCTGAAAAAGATGGGTACACCGCGGTTCAACTTGGTTTCGGCGAAGTCCACCCCAAACGTCTCACGGGTGGAGAATTGGGACATCTCAATTCGAATGGACTGTCTCCCATGCGAATTCTGCGCGAATTTCGCTCCAAAGAATCTGTAAGTATTGGTGACAAACTGACAGTGGAAGTTTTTGCCGTGGGCGAGCGTGTGGACGTTGTGGGCACCAGCAAGGGCAAGGGGTTTGCTGGTGCTGTTAAGCGCCATCATTTTGCCGGTGGCAAGAAGACACACGGTCAATCTGACCGCCATCGTGCACCGGGTTCCCGTGGAGCTGGTACAACACCCGGACGTGTCTATAAAGGTGCACGTAGCGCAGGTCGCATGGGGACTGACCGCGTGACCGTCCAGGCTTTGAAGATCGTCATGGTGGATGCCGAGCGGAACTTGCTGGGCATCAAGGGTGCAGTACCCGGCGGTAAAGGCGGCTTGGTCCTGATCAAGGAAGCGCGCAAGCAATAGGCGTCGAGGAAACGGAGCAAGATATTATGAAAGTGGATGTATTGAACATGGAAGGCAAAAAGGTCAGCGAAGTGGAACTTCCTGCTGCGATCTTCGAAGCCCCCATTAATGTTGATTTGATGCACCAGGCTTATGTCCGCCAGATGGCAAACGCCCGCCTTGGTACACATGAGACCAAGGTGCGCAGTGAAGTCGCTGGTGGCGGCGCAAAACCCTGGAAACAAAAAGGCACGGGGCGCGCCCGCCAAGGTTCGCGGCGTGCGGCTCAATGGGTCGGAGGCGGGCGAATCCATACACCGCATCCGCGTAGTTACGAGCAGCGTATGCCGAAGAAAATGCGGCAAGCTGCACTACGGTCTGCCCTTTCAGCCAAGGCGGCTGATGCTGAAATAGTCCTGGTGGATGATCTGAAGCTGGATGAAGCCAGAACGCGTGTCATGGTGACGACTCTTTCCGCTCTTGCGGGAAAGTCCACCGCTCTTATTGTCATGCCTGTAAAAGATCAGTCTTACGATGTTGCCATGCGGTCTACAGATAATCTTACGGAGGCAAAAGTGCTTCTTGCGAGCTATTTGAACATCCGTGATTTGCTAGGTTTTGACAAGGTGATTTTGTCGGTAAAGGCACTTGACACCCTTGTGGCGCACTTGGGCTAGGAGACAGACTTATGAATACAATTTACGAAATTCTTCGCCGCCCGCTCGTTACGGAAAAGTCCAGTTATCAATCCGGCTTGAACCAGTACTCGTTCATTGTCATGGATACAGCCACGCGTACCCAGGTGAAGGATGCGATCGAAACCATTTATGATGTCAGCGTAGTACGAGTGAACGTTATCAATGTCCCTGCCAAGCGCGGACGCCGCCTTCGAAGCCGCCGCATGTCCATTCGCAAGCCCGGCTTCAAGAAGGCGATTGTGACTCTGGCAGAAGGCCAAACCCTACCCATATTCGAAGGGGTGCAGTAATGCCAGTAAAAAAGTACAAACCTGTGACACCGGGCACCCGGGGAATGACCGGTTACACATTCGATGAAATAACAAAGTCCAAGCCTGAGCGTTCCCTGCTCGTGCCGTTACGCAAGAGCGGCGGGCGCAATGCGCATGGGCGTATTACTGTCCGCCATCGCGGCGGCGGTCATCGCCGTTTTATCCGCCTGGTCGATTTCAAACGCGACAAGCACAACATCCCGGCGAAGGTCGCGGCTATTGAGTACGATCCCAATCGTACAGCCCGCCTTGCCCTTCTTCATTATGCAGACGGCGAGAAGCGCTACATACTTGCCCCGGTTGATGTCAAGGTTCATGATACTGTCGTGTCTGGAGCGGAAGTAGAAATCCGTTCAGGCAATGCGCTGCCGATTTCGAGCATCCCGGTTGGTACCATGATCCACAATATCGAGGTCAAGGAAGGACGCGGCGGGCAGATGGTTCGCTCAGCGGGCGGTTCCGCGCAACTGCTTGCAAAAGAGGGCGATTTTGCCCAGATCCGTATGCCCTCAGGTGAAGTCCGCCTCATTCGTCAGACCTGCTATGCAACCGTTGGTCAGATCGGGAACCTCGATCATGGAAATATCAAATACGGCAAAGCTGGACGCAAGCGCCACCTGGGTATCCGCCCAACAGTACGCGGCTCAGCGATGACCCCGCGCGACCATCCGCACGGTGGTGGTGAAGGCCGCCAACCGATTGGTCTGCCAGGTCCCAAAAGCCCGTGGGGCAAGCCCACCTTGGGTTACAAGACCCGGCGCAACAAGAAAACCGATCAATACATTGTTCGCCGCCGCAGTAAGAAGAGCCGCTAAAAGGTAGAGGTACGATATGTCACGATCATTGAAAAAGGGTCCTTTCATAGAACCCAAATTATTGAAAAGAATCGAAGCAATGAACCAGAAAGGCGAGAAGAAGGTTTTGCGGACATGGAGCCGCGCCAGCGTGATCTTCCCCCAAATGGTTGGACACACCATTGCGGTCCATGACGGACGCCGACACGTCCCGATCTATATTACCGAGAACATGGTCGGCCACCGATTGGGTGAATTCGCCCCGACGCGTACTTTCCGAGGCCATATGGCTGGCGAGAGATCCGCGTAAACAGGAGAGTTGAGTCATGCAAGATATTCAAGCACATTTGCGTTCTCTCCCCATGTCTGCGCAAAAGGTACGCCTTGTTGTGGATCTGATCCGCGGTCGGGATGCCAATGAAGCGCTCGAAATGCTCCGTTTTGTCAACAAGGCGGCGGCGTTGCCGGTTCGAAAACTATTGGCGTCTGCAGTAGCAAATGCTGAGGAAAATTTTGGCATCAGCCGTGACGGATTGTACGTTGCGCAGATTTTCGCAAATGAAGCAGCCACGCGCA
>DATDAG010000389.1:0-6059 GCA_036525495.1 Anaerolineales bacterium | reverse complement strand
ATGTGCGTCCCATCCTTCAGGGAGAATTCGAGCACTGCTTCCTCCACATCTGCAGAAACGGAGCCATTACGCGCTTTCAGCCGGGCATCACGACGCGTCAACCCCTTCTTTACACTGTTAACCACCTGTGATGGCGCAGCTGGCTTGAGTAGGTAGTCGTGCACACGCAGTCGCAACGCTTGTATAGCAGATTCGGTCGTGCCGAAAGCCGTGAGCAGGATCACTTCCGTTTCCGGTGAGACCTGGTTGACAACCTGGATGACCTCCAGTCCGTCCATGCCGGGCATACGCAGGTCAACGACCATCAGGTCAACAGAATGCGTGCGCACGTATTCGACCGCCGCCTGCCCATTCGGAACCGAATTGACCGCATATCCTTCAAGGCGCAATATCTCCGAGAGCGACTGACGAGCAACAGGTTCATCATCAACAACAAGGATATTGGATTTCATTATGCATCTCCCAATGGCAAGAATAACCGGAAACAGGCGCCATCCCCGCTTCCTTTCACAAGGTCGAGCGTGCCTCCATGCGCGGTGACAATATTGTAACTCACAGTCAAACCCAAACCGGTGCCGCCGTCTTTTGTGCTGAAGAACGGTTCGAAAATATTGTTACGCATCTCCACAGGGATGCCAGGACCAGAATCTTCGAACAGGATCTCGATCCCGTTCTCCAGGCTTTTCGCACGAATCGAAAGGCTGCCCCCGCCCGGCATTACATCGAACGCGTTCAGGATCAGGTTAAAAAATATCTGTTGTATCTGGCTGCTCACTGCAAAGATCGAAGGCAGGGAATCAGGCAGTTCAGTGATCACTTCGATATGTCTCTGACCCATTTGCTGTGAAGCCAGGCTGAGCACGTGCTTCAACAATTCCAGCACATCCACCTTTTCCATTTTCGTGGAACCGGGGCGGTAGAAATCGAGCATCCTTTGCATGGTCTTCATCAACCGTTCCAATTCGGTGCGCGCCAATTCGATATACTCCCTGCGTTTTTCTTCTGAAATATCTTCACGCCCCGCAAGGTGCAGGCAGTTCTGCACAGACTGCAATGGGTTGTTCACTTCATGGGCGATGGACGCAGTCAACCTGCCAGCCGCCGCCATCTTTTCCGAACGCAACAACGCCTGCTGCGACTCCTCCACCTTGCGGACATAGGCGCGCAAGTCGGCATATAATCGCGCATTCTCCAGCGCTACGAGAGATTGATTCGCAAGGATGTGGAATAACTCAAGGTCTGCCCCTCGGAAAGGGGTCACACTTGCGTCCCTTGCGGCAAACAGGATGACGCGCACTGCCGAAGGCGTCGAGCGTGTGACCGGGATGAGGATCGCCGCGCCAAGTTTGAGGTCCGCAAGAAGCGACTGCGCGTCCTCCTCCCCCGGTCCTGTCGCGTTGACAATGATCGGGTTTCCATCCGAATCCACGCGGCTTAAGAGATGCGCCGAAAACCCTGCTTCATCCACAGGCAAGACATTCCCGCGCCTGGCAACGCACGCGATCTTCTCATCTTCGATCTGGTAATACGCGGCATTTGTGCATTGCAAATGCTCGCAGATCGTATCCACAATGAGATCATACAACCTGAGTGTATCAGTCTCGGAAAATAATTTCTCGGTTGCATCGAATAATGGACGCAACGCCTGCGCGCGTGCCGTCTCTCGTTTGTGGCGGTTGTCAGAGAGCGCCTGCTCCACCGCAGAGACAAGTTCGTCGCCTTTTTCAAACGGCTTGAGCAATAAACCGTCCACCCCCTGACGCAAGGCGCGTATGGCAGTCTCCACGGTGCCGAATCCCGTCATCACCAGGACAGCAATATCAGGCTGCGAACGTTTGGCACGCAAGATGACGTCGAAGCCGTCCACTTCGGGCATGCGGATGTCAACAAGCAGTAAATCCACACGGTGATGTCCGAGCAGATCAACCGCCGTGCGCGGATTGGTCTCGGAAATGACATCATACCCGGCGCGCGTCAAGACGCGCGAGCAAAGCAATGTAATGCCGGGTTCGTCATCTACAACAAGAATGGACGCTGATTCCATTGAAAATTCACTACCCTTTCGGGAGCCAGACCGTGAACGTGGAACCGGCACCAGGCTGGCTGACAAGTTCAATCTCGCCGCCATGATCCGAGACAATGCCGTAGGTAACGGAAAGTCCCAAGCCCGTCCCGCCGCGGTCGGCTTTGGTGGTAAAGAAAGGCTCGAAGATGCGCGTCTGGTTCTCGGGTGGGATCCCAACACCAGTATCACGCACTGAAACAACGATCCCATCGTGCCCCAGTTTTTGGGATAACCTGGTTGCGATCTCCATATTTCCTCCCGCTGGCATGGCTTGCAGTGCATTATGCACGAGGTTGAGTAGAACTTGTTTCATCTGATTTTCGTCCATTGAAACCCAGGGTAAATCCTCCTCTACCGTTAACGTCAATTCTACCCCGTTTGTGTGGATCAAGTGACGCGTCAACGTGACTACATCCACCACCACTTTATTCATATCCGCATTTGCGCGGGCGCTCTCGCTCTGGCGCGCAAAATCGAGCAATCTTCGGACTACGTCCCGGGCGCGCCGCGATTCGCGGATGACAAGATCGAGATCTGCTCGTGACGGTGATTCTTCCGGCATCTCATCCATCACCAGTTCGGCAAAACCGGTGACCGATGTTAGGGGGTTATTCAATTCATGCGCGATGCCTGCCGCCATCTCACCGACCGCCGCGAGTTTGGCGGCTTGCACGAGGCGGTTCTCTGCCAGCCTCTGCGCTTCCATGCGGGCGTTCAATTCCATCTCAGTCTCACGCAACTGATAGATGGTTTCCTGCAATCGTTGATACTGATCCGCGCTGGTAATGACCGTCGCGAGGATACCGGCCAGCGATTCCAATGCGATGTAATCATTGTGCGTGAAAGAATTGCGCGAACTGCTTTCCACGTCGATGATACCCAACACTTTCGACCCATCACGGATGGCAACACACATCTCCGAACCCGCCTGCCAACCCCTGATGGGCATATAACGCTCATCCTGAAGCACGTCATTGACAAGGACTCCCTCTCCGGTCTCGAAGACATGACCGGTGATCCCTCCGATCAACGGATATTCAATTGATTTCATGGCGCGCTTGACAACATTTTGGCTTGCGCCTCCAAAACCGCCTATGGTCAATTTTCCTTTGTCGTCAGCAATGAAAACCGCGGCGAGTTCGTAGGAAAAATAACGTGCCAACAGGTCTGCTGTCAGTTCTGCCACTTCGTGGGGATCTGTGAGACCGACGACCTGCTGCACCACTTCGTGGATAACGCCCAGATTGCGTGCCCTGCCCTCCGCCTCTTCTCGCAAGCGTGTATAGTCTGCCAGGCTCGCAAGGTGACTGGCAATAACTACGATCAAACTCTCGTCGTAGGATGTGAACGCATTTGCGAGTTTACTTTCCACGCTCAACATCCCTATCGGCTGTCCGCGGAAACGTAACGGTACATACAAACCTGACGCAGAACCGTTATACAGCGGTAATGAATAGCTCGAATCCAAGTCGCTCAAACGGACCTTCGAATCGTTGTCAAGTAAACGGTAGATCGGGTGCCCATCGGTGCTGCGAAGGATCGAGACCAGGTTGCCATCACTCACCCGGTACTCCTGCAAGGCATGTTCGGCATATGAAAGCAGGTTCAACACGATCAATTCGGTACCGAATGCGCGAGAGAGCAATGCAAACATGCGGCGCGCAATTTGATCCAAACTGCGCCCGGTGGAAACGGTCAGGGCAAAGTCGTTCAGCATGGCAAGGCGGCGCAAATGAACAGCCATTTCTGCAAATGTGATGAGAGTCTCGAGCGCGGGGGCGATCTGTGTGGCAAGATCAACAAGACGGTTCCATTCCTCACCCTTGAAGGCGGATGAACGCCACAGTCCCACCGCGCCGATCAAGCGTTGACCGATGACCAGCGGCACGCTGATCCATGCTTTGGTGTTCGATTTCAAGCCCTTGTGCGGGATCTGTGACCATAACGGGTCGCCGCGATTGACAGCCATGGGTGTCAGGTTACGGCCCATGCCACGGAGAAGGGCATGCGAATCTATCGAAAGGACAAGATTCTCGCAGGAGGGCGCGTTCCATTGGGTACGGATTTCGAGTGAGTCACCGCGTCGAATGGCGAACCAGCCTCCCTGTACAGAAACGAGGCGCATGAAGGCGTTCAAGGCACGATCCAATGCGCGCGGCAGGTCATAGGGACTCTCTGAATTCAGATCCGGCATCAACAACGATGCCGCGACCGACGAGGCGGGCGACGAATCAAGGGCTATGATTCCTGTATTCATGCCGGTCGCCGTCAAGCGCCAGATACGCAGTGCCATGGCGCTTAATTGCTCTGCACCCACAACCACCACACGTGACAACCCGTGCAAAGGAAAAGCATATAACCTTTCAGCCTGAATCGCATTCGATTTCGGCAACGAGACCGAGCGGCTTTGCTCGCTGTTCAACGCGCCAGACAACCATGTGTCAACTTCGGTCTTCCCAAGGAATTTAACAAACGCGGACTGGATCCTTTTACCCAGCTTATAATGTGCAACCACGCGCCACTTCCCCGCCTCCCGCTCGACCAATGCAGACCATGCCGCATCGGTCAACTGGCTGGCTTCCTTGAGTTGATAATCAGTCGTGGTCGGATCGCTCATTCCCATCAATTATACAGCAGTGAAAACGCCGAAAGCAAAATGGTAAAATCATCAAATGACGGACTTGATCATTATCGGTGGCGGGCTGGCAGGAAGCGAAGCCGCATGGCAAGCCGCGCAACGCGGACTCAAAGTAAGGCTCTTCGAAATGAGACCAATTCTCCAAACTGGAGCGCATCAGACTCATGACCTGGCTGAACTCGTTTGTTCGAATTCTCTTGGCTCAAACCTTTCCGATCGCGCCTCAGGCTTGCTCAAGGACGAAGCGCGCCTGCTTGGCTCCATGCTGTTAACATGTGCGGAAGAATCCGCCCTGCCCGCAGGCGGCGCGCTCGCAGTTGACCGTGAATATTTCGCCCGTAAAGTGACACAAAAGATCGAAAGCCATTCGAATATCGAAATCGTGCGAGAGGAGGTAAAGGAGATCCCTGACTCACTTGCCATCATCGCAAGCGGCCCCCTCACATCTCTTGCCCTCTCCCGGTCTATTGCAGCGCTGAGCGGCGAGGAACATCTATTCTTCTTCGATGCCATCGCACCTGTCATCCATGCAGATTCCATCAACATGGGAATTGCTTTCCGTGCTTCGCGCTATGGCAACGGCGATCAGGATGCCGGTGATTACATCAATTGCCCGTTCACTAAAGAGGAATATTATACGTTCGTGGATGCGCTCCACCACGCAGAACGGATCGAACTTCGTTCGTTCGAAGATGCGATTAAAAACGGAGTAAAGGCAGGTCATTTCTTCGAGGGTTGTCTGCCCATTGAGATCATCGCAGAGCGAGGTCTTGATTCTCTGGCGTACGGTCCCATGCGCCCGGTGGGGTTACGAGATCCGCGCACGGGGAAACGTCCACATGCAGTTGTGCAGTTGCGTCAGGATAATCTCGCAGGCAGTTTGTATAACCTTGTCGGCTTTCAGACCAATCTCAAATTCCCAGAACAGAGGCGCGTGCTTCATATGATCCCCGGACTTGAGAATGCAGAGTTCCTGCGTTATGGGCAGATGCATCGAAATACATTCATTGCGTCACCGAAACTTTTGCGCCCCACACTGCAATCGAATCAACGCGACAACCTTTTCTTCGCTGGGCAGATCACTGGCGTGGAAGGTTATATGGGCAATATTGCAACGGGCTTACTGGCGGGCATCAACGCGGCAAGGCTGTATCATCACGAGGTGCCGCTCACATTATCACAGACAACCATGCTGGGAGCGTTGTGTTATTACGTCACTCATGCTGATTTGAAAGACTTCCAGCCGATGAAGGCAAATTTTGGGATTCTTCCACCGATCAATGAAAAGATTAAAAAACGCGAACGCGGTAAGGCGTACGCAGAGCGTGCATTAAAAGATCTTTTGGAATGCAGAAG
>DATDAG010000388.1:0-7526 GCA_036525495.1 Anaerolineales bacterium | reverse complement strand
GATCAGTTCGCCCTGGTTGACGATGGCAACCTGGTCGCTGACCCTTTGCGCGTCATCCAGGATATGGGTGCAGTAGAAGATGGTGGTGTATTTGCGGAGGCGGGACATCACCTCCAGCACATCCCGCCGTCCCTGCGGATCGAGGCTGGCGGCAGGTTCATCCAGAATCAACAGGTCGGGATAGTTAATCTCCGCCTGGGCGATCCCCAAGCGCTGGCGTTCGCCGCCGGAAAAGCCCTTAATCGGCCGGTCTGCCTTGTTCTCCAGACCGACCAACTCAATCATTTCATTCACGCGCTTGTTGATCTCCGCTTGCGGTCCAGCATAGAAGAACCGGGCAGTGTATTCAAGCGTCTGGCGGGCGGTCATATGCTCGTAGAAGCGGGCATCCTGTGGGAGGTAGCCGATGTTGGCGCGAATATCCACGCTGTCGCGGACGATATCCATGCCGAGGATTGTGCCGCCGCCGCTGGTGGGCTTGAGCAGGCCCAGCAACAGTTTGATCGTGGTAGTTTTACCTGCGCCGTTGGGACCCAGGAAAGCGAAGATCGATTTCTGAGGGACGCGCAGGTCGAGTGATTTTAGGGCGTGCACCTCGCCAAAAGATTTGCTCAAGCCTTCCGTACTGATGACGAAACCATTTGTGTTCATACTGTTCTCTCCTTTTTTACAGTTATCCCTTTAGTTATCTCCAAGTGGAACCTCATTCTCACACTACAGGCCAAGCAAGTTGCCGAACCCGGTTGTGGTCAGGTCTAGCAAGGACAATACGACGCCAGTGAGAGCCATGATGACCGCCCAGGGGATAAAGCCGATCATCACGGTGATGATGGTCTTTCCCCAGCTCAAATCCAGAGCCTCGTGCACGGCCACAAACCAGGCCATCACCAAGGCTACCCAGGAGATAACGATAACCGGACCTAGAATGCAAGAAAGAGCATTGGAGAAGGCAGCAATAACGCCCAGGATACCCACCGCGGTCCAGATGGAGGCCAAACCCATTGTCCGCACCAATTCGTTGAAAGTGACTTCGGCATTGTAAACTCCGCGCCCGACCCAGTTGATAACTGCCGCAGCGATGGTGAACCCGGCAATCGCCGTAAGTGTGCCAATACCTGTACTCACCAACCAGTCAAAGATACTCTGGGATGCATGGGATCCAAGTTGATTGAGAAAGGCAAAAATCACCACGAGGATCCAGGCAGTCGTAGTGAACGCCTTATCTGCTTCCACCTCTGCGTAGATGCCTCGTCTAAACATGAGCGCGCCAATGATTCTTTCGGTTAACATGGTGGGTTTCTCCTGGTTATGTTCTATTTGTTACTTGACTTCCAGATTGATCTGTCCGACGCCGCCATCTATGTGAATTCGCAGCGTAACATCGGATACGCCATAAGCGTCATTGATATAGGTATTACCATTCCTGGTAAGGTCACTGGCATCGACAGCGCCAATTCCAGTTTCGACTTCAATCCTCACCCCAATATCGCGAGGTAACAACAAATGGATGTCGCCAAGCCCACCCCCAATTCTGGCGTCGAGGTCGTGTTGCCATTCTCCAGTCAAATCGATGGTAACCTCTCCGACTCCGCCATTAATGATGAGGTTGGTCAGAGCCAGTGTGCCAAGTGCGAGATTTGATGAGCCGGCGCCCAGATCAATTTTCATCTCCATCGGCACGTCTTCATTCAGTTTCAGAACCCATTCACAGCGATAATCAGCCAGATCAGCGAGGGATGCGACGCCTATACTGACACCACTATCCTTGACCTCCAGCCTTCCGCTGGAATAGGTAGCGCGGGGATTCAATTCTTCGACATTGTAGATAAAACTTGCTTCCAAAAGTTCGCCGGCTCCGCCAGACAGGTCCAGTTTACCCGCGCCCATCTCTATCTCGACATTGACGGAGTCGGCGTCATCGAGCTCGATTGTTTGTGATTTCGTCTGCAGGTCACCAACCCTGACCTTTTGGTAGCAGCCCGTTGTGGCTACTGCCAACGCGATCAAGATCAGCAGACTGGAAATTACATCTCTTTTCTTGTACATGATTTGTCTCCTTTTATTGATGGGTTACTCGTCATGATTCACTCCTTTGACTTCATAATCATTTATTTGTCCATTTGAGGCGATTTGATTGACCGATATCAACGTCATATTCATGTCTCGAATTCTGTCCAGCACGCTGTGTAAAACCGTCTGATCGGGAAGCGAGCCCCTCAGAGTGGTGACATCATTGTGTTCGTGAGTGATGGTCAAGCCATAGAGCCAATCAGACCATCTAGTATCCAGGTGCTCCTGGATTTTGATCTCGTAAATCTCGGTGGTGTTTTTCTTTTGGTCTTCAGCCATAAATTTCTCCATATTGGGAGGTTTTCCCGGATTGATTTTCTACATATACAGGATAGCAATAGCAGAATAAAAAAACACCGCATATTCATGCGGCTAGGGACGAAAAAAGATGCGGTTTTTTGGGGAAAAGATGCAGGGGGAAAACTACAGCAAGTTCAACTCTTTGGCTCTACCAATCGCCTGGGTGCGGTTGTTGGCGTCGAGCTTACTATAAACGTTGCGGGTGTGATGGCGAACAGTATTGATACTGACGACCAGCCTTTCGGCGATCTCTTGGTACTTGCACCCTTCGGCGATCAGGCGTAAAACATCGATTTCCCGTTCGCTAAGTGGTTCTACCATAATTTGTGGATTGACTGCCGGCTCCTTGTCGATTGGGGCTGCATCCAGTATATATTTGGGAAAAGCGGCTAAAAGTGTGCTTGCAAAGTTAGGGGCGATATTTTGTAAGACGGCAAAACGAAGCAATTCCGCCATTGGGAGCCCCTCATCAACGAAAATGCGCACAAAGCCCCGAGGTTCTCCCAGGGTCAATGCATGACTGAGGGAGTCTAGGGCAGTTTGTGTATCCCCCAGGGCATGATGTGCCAGTGCAATCAGTACCAAGTAATGGATCTCATCGCCATGTCTCTCCATCGTACTGGCAGCCTCCAGCAGGCGGGTTAGCAAAGGCAGCGCTTCAGCAGCCCGGTTCAGGGCGATGAGCAAACGAGCAAGATCTGAATATAAAAGCTCGCGGTGGTAGCCGGCAGGGGTGGAAAAATCAACCTCATCGTTTGCTTGCACCCCCAGGTTCTCAAACCGCCGGCTGGTATCTGTAAGCAAATAAGCCATTTCAGGTCCGTGGCGGCTGAGCAGAATTCCCAACTTGGTCAGGCTCGTCCCATCCGATGTTTTTGATGGTCTAACAATGATCGTATCTTCGATTTCGCTGGCTTTGTGAAACAGTTCAGTGGAAATCTCGAATTCTCCTTGAGCCTGTTTCAGATAGGCTAGCATTCTATAAGAATCCATTCTCCCCCAGAGTTCGCCCAATTCAAGGAGGTCGGCGCTATGCTGGATATGAGTTACAGCACCAACCAGGTCGTTTAATTCATACAGCACCGTTCCAAGTCCCAGTTGAAGCCCCGCGGCTGCTATCAAAGTCCCCTGAGGTTTGCCACCCTTATCCATCCAATCTTGGGCCACTTTCAATCCGTTCCGAAAGAAATCCAGGGCCTGGTGCAGCTGCCCACGGATCACCGCAAGTTTGGCCAATTGCTCATAAGATGCTAGGGCGGCGTAATAACTTTCCGCTTTCTGATTGAGGTTGACTGCTTCCATGAATTGTTGCTCTGATTTGTCTAGATTACCCAGCAGGCGGTGATTCACCCCCAGCCAGATGACCGCAGCTCCTTGAAAAATGTGCGTAATCCGGTCTGGCGACGCGTTTGACATTTCTTCTAGCGCTAACTCAGTGAGGTTGATAGATTTGAGCAAATCCCCCTCCAGATTGGCTAAATAAGCCCGTATGGTGGTTACATAGCCAGGGATTGGGACACCAGGAGCTTTGCTCTGGTTGGTTTCTGCATTTTGCAGGATGGGCTCAACCGCCTGCAGCTGCCCAAGGAAAAGCAAAGCCCAGGCTCGCCAGATACAAAGCATGGGATAATCTTGATATCGGTCAGGAGGCAATTGATCTATTAATCTAATGAGCTTATTGGACTCTCTGCGTACCACCAAATTCGCAGCGATCTGGTCGACCAGCTGGATTGCACTATCCAAATCTCCGGCAGCGATTGCGTGTTGGATTGCTTCATCCACCAACCCCTCTTTTTCATACCACTGGCTGGCACGACGGTGCAGCTCGGGGATTTTGTTCGATTCGGACTCGCGCAGTCTTTGACTCAGGAAATCTGCAAAAAGATGGTGATAGCGATACCACTCCCTGTGATCATCGAGCGGGATCAGAAATAGATTGGAACGATCCAGGTAATCGATGATACCCAATTCCTCGCATCCACCGACGACGCAATCACAAAGAGGCGCACAGAACCGTTCCAGGATCGATGTGCGGCGTAAAAAAGTCTGCACCTGCTCGGGTTGGCGGGCCATGACTTCGTCGACAAGGTAATCGATGAGATAACGATGACTGCCAGAAAATTCGGCGATGAATTCGGGCCAGTCATGCCGCCCTTGCATGGAGATTGCCGCCAGTTTCAGGCTGGCGATCCAACCTTCGGTGCGCGCTTCCAGTGCAGCGATACCATCCGATGACAGGTCAAAGCCCATCAGATCGTTGAGAAAGGTAGCCACTTCTTTCTTTGTAAAGCGTAATTCAGGGGTTCGCACTTCATTCACTTCCCCCCGTACACGTAGCCGCGAGATCGGCAGTGGTGGATCAGAGCGTCCGGAAATCACCAGGTGGATCGTTGGAGGTAGATATTCGATGAGGAAGTTGACGATATCGTGGACTGATTTTGAATCGATCAGGTGATAATCATCAAGAACGATGATGGACTTATCTGGCAACCTTTCAATTTCACCGATTAACCTGGTGAGCAGGATATCAAAATGTGGCGATAGGGATACTTCCAGGGCAGCCTGGACATCGGCCCCGATCTTCGAGTCGATGCGCTGCAGGGCGGCGATGAGATAGATCAAAAACCGAGATGGATCGTTATCGTTTTTGTCCAGCGATAACCAGGTCGCAGGATAACCACAATCTCGTATCCACTCACTCACCAGGGTTGTCTTGCCAAAACCCGCCGGGGCAGAAACCAGGGTCAATTTCCCTCTCAGACCGACATTGAGTCTCTCGAGCAAGCGCGGTCGTTGCACGAGATCGGGACGAGGCGGGGGAAAGTAAAGCTTTGAAGTGAGTAAAACTGTCGTCATTTAAACTGATTATGTCCCAGTATGGCTATGCCTGTTTGTTTTCAAACGAAAGCCTGCGAGCAATGAGCCAGGCAATTAAGGTAAAAACGAGCGGAAATACGCTGATTAAAAAACGGAAAGCGTTTTGTGGTTGTGGACCTGGGTTCTCACCGCTTACGTAACCAAAAAGCAGGGCTAAAAGCACTAAGGCCAGCGACTCCTGAATCTTTGAGAGTTTTCCGATGACACGTAATAGACTGTAATATATTCCCTCTCGACGGTGACCTGTACGTTTCAGGTTTCTGTCTACAAAATTGGCCATGACCATTTCGCGGCAGACTTTGACCCCCCCTAGGCCTACCCCGACTACTGCAGCGCCAATGACTCCTACAATCAGGTTAGATGCCAATCCCAAAATAATCGCTGATGCAACCAGTATACCAACAGACAACAGCCAGGTCTGTTTGATTCCTTGAATACGCACAAATCTTCCCCAAAGGGAGACTGACAAAATAGCCACGATAAATACAGTCGCGAAAATGAGTGAAGTTATCTGCGGACTGGCTCCAAGAGTGTACTTGACCCAAAATGGGGTCGCCAGGGTATACATTCCGGTTGTAAAAGTGAGAAAGGTTAGTGCAATGGCAAATAACAAAAATGAACGGTCTTTGAGCACCTCCCCGAAAGCGTCTTTCAGATCCAATGGGGGCGCTTTCAAGGCGTTTGATTCTTCTTTATTTTGGATTATTGCCAGGAAGAGCGCGATTCCAGCAATCACGGCAAAGCTAATTGCCATGGGAACAAAACCAAACTTGGCATAAATAAAAGGTGGGATAGCGAAACCGACAAGCTCACCAAGCATGCTAAGACCCTGGTAGGTGGAACTTGCATGCGCCCGTTCCCGGAGACCCTGGAAGAGTTCCGGAAATAACGCCGCATAATTCACCGCCATAATCGTATATGCACCTTCAAACAGGGTAAATACCACCAACGCATACCAAAATAACGCATTTCCTTGAAGGAAAGGTTTAGGCACCGCGTAAACCAATACCAGGCTACCCACGTAGAAAGGCAATCCAGCCAGGAGCCATGGCCTGCGCCTTCCCCAACGGGTACGCGTATTATCGGAGAGGAACCCCACCAGTGGATCGTTGGTCGCATCCCAGATAGCATAAATGACATTGATGGTCGCTGCCATCGCGATGGTCAGCCCTAACTCATCGATGTAGTAGAACATATAAAACCCCACAAATACTTTGAAGAGGGATTCCAACCCAAATGATCCCAATCCATATACGAGGGGGGAATTTTGGGTTGCAATGGGTTGGGATTCGCTCAAATCGCTTTGTTGGGATTCAGTAGTGGTGTGCATTTGTATTTTCTGCCTTGATCACTGGAAATTATGGAGATTGGAGGCGCAAAGGAACGGCGCGGGGTTGAGATCGTCCACCAGGCGGAGGAATGTCGCCAGGTAGCCAGGAAGCGCGGCAGGTCGTTGTCGGCTTCATCCACGGAACGCCAAGCCGCCAGAAGGTCGATTTGCTCGAGCCATGTGATCATCAGGGTGATTTTTCCGAATTCGGCTGGCGCGGCGATCAGTATGAGTTCTTTATCCAGCCTGCTGTTTAGCAGTTCCACCAGTCGAGGGCGCGAAACCAGAATTCCCCCCGTATGGGGAACAAACAACTTAATTTTAAGGAGGTCAACCATTGGACCCCTTTCGGATAGATGCCCGAGGCTAAATTGTAGCTCTAACAGAAGGGGAATAGGATTGAGTATCGGGAAATCCTCTAGATTGGGCTAAAAAGTATCGGATTTATATAATGATTATACTCTAACATTACAGCGCCATGTCAGACAACTTGAACTGCTTTTACGGGCTAAAGTCTTGCAAAAATGACCTGCTCAGGGATAATTCCCGGCCGAAACGTGGCTGAAAATAGCAACTTTGCGCTGTAATACTAAATAATGCGTTGAATATTGTGGGGAGTGTCCATCATAGGGGATAAAGGAAATCAAGGAGCGGGAAATTACCATCCTTTTCTTACAGAACATGTTCGATTGCATGTCCTTGTTATAAAGGCTTCATGGAAAGGAAACGAATGTCACTGACAACTGTTTTGCTTCACATCATAATCTCAATCGGATTTGTCCAGCGCGGCATATATCATGTATACGGGTATAATTCAGGCCACAAAATTTTGTACCCACCAAATAGAGAATAAAAATCTAAAAACGAATGAACACCCCCACGTATAGGGGTGTTTTCGTTTAAATCATTCCCATAAACAATCAATCCATTTTTTGCTATCTACCGACAG
>DATDAG010000387.1:0-2683 GCA_036525495.1 Anaerolineales bacterium | reverse complement strand
CAACCCCGAACCGACATCGAAAAGAAGCATGTCGGAATGGCGGAGCACGCCTACAACAAGCCATTATGATTGATAAACTTCGTTTATATCTGGATCGTCAGGCTTCGTCCATCTTTAGATACTTCTTTGAACAGACGATCCTAATCCTTTTCGGCTGGATCCCTACCATTATCGGTATCGGATTGCGCAGTGTGTTCTACCGCCTCATCCTGAAAATGGAAGGCATGGCGGCAATCGAGAACAATGTCCGCATCCGATTTGCAGACCACATCAAACTAGGGCAGGGTGTATACATAGACGAAGGTGCATACTTGCATGCCTGCCCGCGTGGAATCGAGATTGGAGACAACACGATCGTCATGCACGGAGCTGTGTTGCATGTGTATAACTTCCGCGATATGCCGCAATCTGGCATCAAGATCGGGAAGGATAGTTTGATCGGCGAGTATTGTGTGGTTCGCGGACAGGGCGGCGTGGATATAGGCAACCGTGTGTACACATCGCCGTTTACACAGATCATCGCTGTAAACCATGTGTTCGACGACCCCAACCGTCCATTTGTCGAGCAGGGGATCACAGCCGAGGGGATCATCATCGAAGACGATGTATGGCTTGGTGCTGGAGCGGTTATCACAGACGGCGTAAGGGTGGGGAAGGGGGCGGTTGTGGCGGCTGGCGCGGTAGTGACAAAAGATGTTCCGCCGCATGCGGTTGTCGGCGGTGTGCCTGCCAAAGAGATTAAGCCGATTGATGGGAGTGTCAGCAACCCTGACAGAAAAATTTATCACCCAATGAAGGATGGAAGTTTATGACGATATTATCTGTGGTCATCCCTGCATATAATGAAGAGGATGGCATCAAGGAAATTGCTGAAAGAGTCCTTGCTGTGGAACCTGCCTTGAAAGATGCTGGTGTCGAGCGCCTTGAACTGCTCGTGGTGGACGACGGCTCAAAGGATCGAACGGCTGATGTCGCCGCGGGCATACCCGGGGTCAGTCTGATCCGTCACCCCAAGAATAAGGGATACGGCGCAGCGTTGAAGACCGGTTTCTCCAAAGCCGGAGGCGAATTGATCGGTTTCCTGGATGCAGATGGCACATATCCACCGGAATATTTTCCGATGTTGTGTATATCCGCGTTGAACGGCTCGGAACTTGTCATCGGATCGCGTATGGCGGGTGAAGACAGCCAAATGCCGATAACCCGGCGTATTGGTAATTTCTTTTTTGCCAATCTCCTGTCCATTTTAGGACGTCAGAAAGTGACCGACAGCGCCAGTGGAATGCGAGTCTTCAAACGTGAAATCCTTGAACAGATCTATCCATTACCCGATGGCTTGAATCTGACGCCTGTCATGAGCACACGCGCCCTGCATGAAGGGATAAGGATCGTGGAAGTCCCGATACCATATAGCGAACGTGTCGGGCGCTCCAAACTGAGCGTCATCCGTGACGGACAACTTTTCCTGCAAAGTATGGTGTGGACAGCCATGTCTTACAACCCGGTGCGTATTTTGGGATTGCTTGGGTTGGGTGGTATCGGGCTAGCCGGGCTTGTATTCCTTGGTCTGTTGGTTGCCAGATTGAACGGCATTACGACACTGGGACCATGGGGAGTTCTTGCTCTTTTTACGGCTTTGGTCTCATCCATCGCCGGCTTGAATATATTTGCATTGGGCGTTACATTCAATTACCTGATATCGCTCTTTTACAAGAAACCCATCCGTCAGGGGTTGTTTGGAAAGCCGATCTTCAAAACGCCATTGGATCAACAGTTCGGCTGGATGGGCGGTGTGTCCATTCTGGTTGGTGTCGTCATCGCGGTAGTCTCGCTTTCGTTGGGTATGAGTGGCTGGGATATTGACCGTCTGTGGTTCTACCTGCTGGGTAGTGCCATGTTGTTCCTGGCAGGCATCCAGCTCTTTGTTTATTGGTTGTTGTTGAGAATCCTTGAAGAGTTGAGCCAGCGTGAAATTTTGACAAAACAAGACATGGGTCTTGAATGACCGCTATTAGTGATAAGGAGAGAATATGAAAACCGATGATCCTCAATCTGTAAACATGGGAAGCCGCCTGACGCCGAAACTGCGTATGGTGGATTTCCCCAATGCCGACGCCATCGTCCGCAACGGACTTCTGAACGCCCCGCGCTCAGAAGAAGCTGTTGATATCATGCTGGTCAATCCTCCCACCCCTGACGGTGAACTCTGGATCCGTACCCAGCACCGTGTGGGTCGTCGTACGCGCGAGAATATGGTTTGGCCCCAGGTTTCGCTCGCGCAAATGGCTGCGTTGTTACATCCCGTTTACAAGGTAAAAGTAGTGGATTGCAACGCCGAGCGCATGGGCTGGCCTGAGTTCACAAAACTGCTGGATAAATACCAGCCAAAATATTATTTAACCCAAATGACCGCGCCGACACTCGAGAACGATATATACGGATGTTTCCTAGCTCATGCGCGCGGGGCCAAGACCATTGCTTTCGGCACACACATCACTCCCATCCCTGTGGAGACGATGCGCCCCTATCCCAGCCTGGATTTTGCCCTGGTCGGCGAACCCGACCTCACAATCCGTGACCTGCTCGATCACCTTGAAGGAAAATTCGATCAGCGTTCGCCAGAGATCAACGCCATGCTGACAAAGACCGATCCTGCTTATAAACCATCCCTGAACGAGGACGG
>DATDAG010000386.1:0-2247 GCA_036525495.1 Anaerolineales bacterium | reverse complement strand
GTCGATGGATGTGACCGGGGGTGTTTTATCGTATGATGAGATAAAGAACAATCGCTCAAAAGGAAATAAAGATCGAAAGATTATAAATATTTCTCTACCGTACATTAACAACATTGTGTTCTAGCTGAAACCAAAACAATGGCTGGAACTCCAAATCTCGCTTGAGACAATATCTGATCCAATCCAGTCCTAATCGGAATACGCTCTTATCGTTGCGTTCCGTACGATCAATACAAGCGGTCAGGTTTGCAGCCACGACTTGCAAACCTTGTAAGATCATCCAAATATAGGCCAGACAAGCAGCCACGAGCAGACGGCTTACACGGGCGGGGTCAGACAGATGGCTCTTGTGAATATGGAACCCACGGCTCTTCTGGTCAGAAAAGAAAGTCTCGATACGATAACGCCGTTGATACTGTCTACAAATCAGATACTTGCTGGTCAGGCTACTGATCAAGTAAATCGGTTTTTCGTACTTGTCGCTCCACCAGCCAACCAAATTGGTTTCCAGGGCTGCGCCTTGAGTGAAGCCAACCTTGAGATATTGAACCACTTGATTTTTTTCAAGAGAAAGATCTCTAATTGCCTGTTCGCCAAGCGCTGTGGACACGTAAATCTGCGGTGAAGTACGCAAAACATAGCTCCAAGCCGTGTTTTCCTGCACCCATTGCAGCATGTCGGTCGTATCGTACTCTGCATCCCCCAGCAAAACGACCTGGGCTGTCTGGGGCAGGAGCCCTTTGACCTTCTCTAAGACTTCCACATGCCGCTTGGCTGTAGTGTGGCCTTTCTTGCCTTTGTAGACCAACCAGGCAACTGGTAAGGCTCTTTTTTTGTACACCACACCCACCATCAGCACCATGCAGCCTCGTCCAACCTGGCTGCCATCCATGACCAGAACCAGTTCCCGCTCTGACAAGGCGTTCATCATCTGTCGAGCGAATGGCAGGTAGATCATTTCTCCGTCTATCCGCTCATGTTTCACCCAGCGTCGCAATCTCATCTCTATGCTTTTGTCTTTCGCTTTCGACGGTATTTCGCTGCTCATTTCTGATAGCTGTGCTTTTTTGCTCATCACAATCCCGGCGATCATCATGGCCAAGGTGACGGTATGTCCTGCATGTTGATCTGTCACGAATTGCTTGATGGTTTTCAATACTTTTGTGTATACTTTGTAGCGATCAGTCATTTGGCCTCCACTTTTTGGTTTTGTCACCTTGAGTGTACCTTATGACTGATTTTTTATCTTATTTGTACGGTAGAGAATTCGGAGTAAAAGGTCATAATTCGTCTATGACCTCTATCACTTGAAAGTAATTTGCATCGGCAATAAAATCGTGTTAACAGACAGATATTATCTGTTTTTTGAGAGGAAGGTAACCATGCAAATCACACGTCAAGCCGATTATGCCGTTCGAGCCGTATTACATCTTGCGCGGGTGGGCAACGCGGAACGTTCCGCGACCAGTATGATCGCAAAAGAACAGAATATTCCCCCTTCATTTTTGGCGAAGATCATTTCCCAGCTTTCGATTGCTGGGCTGCTCCACACATCACGAGGTGCGCGCGGCGGGGTAACGCTTGCACGGGAGCCCAAAGACATTACCTTGCTGGAAGTGGTTGAAGCAATAGATGGTCCTATCCAGTTGAACGAATGTGTCGGCAACGATGGTGCATGCACTTTCGATGAAAACTGCCCGATCAAACCAGTCTGGTGCGATGCGCAGGATGAACTGGTGGGGCGGTTGAAGAATACCAACTTCCAGCAAATGCTTGTCCAGCCGGCATAGGATTAACCAGCCCAGATCTCCCTCCTGATAAGGTCTCATGTGCAGACTATAATCGGGAGGGATTATTCATTTAAAAAGGAGACGCATCATTTCTGGACCTCGAACTGTCCGCGCCCCGAGGGGCACTAACCTCACTTGCAAGGACTGGCTCAGCGAAGCCGCCTATCGCATGATCCAAAACAACCTTGACCCTGAAGTGGCGGAGAAACCCGAAGACCTCGTTGTCTACGGTGGACGTGGTAAAGCTGCGCGTGATTGGGAGTCATTCGATGCGATCCTTGAGTCTCTCAAGAGTTTGGAAGAAGATGAAACGCTCCTCGTGCAGTCAGGGAAACCTGTGGTGGTGTTCAAGAGTCACAAGGATGCTCCGAAAGTGTTGATCGCCAACTCGAATCTTGTGCCGCATTGGGCAACGTGGGAACACTTCGATGAACTCGCCCAAAAGGGACTCATCATG
>DATDAG010000385.1:0-2160 GCA_036525495.1 Anaerolineales bacterium | reverse complement strand
ACGTGCAAAGAACCTTATTAACACTAAAACGCAGTATTCCTTTTTTTCTACTTCTATTGGTTGCACTAATGGCTTGCTTAATTGTCATAAAGAGGGCTTTGACCGATGACGATTTAACTTATCTAGCCTATATAACCAATTGGCAACATTCCACACACCCCTCTGTGTCTATAATAGTGAGACAACTCCTCCCAATAATTTAGAGTGCAGGGCGGAGGAGAAAAAGAGATGTCTGAGAACCCAAATAGTAATGTAAAGGAAGCCATGCCCAACACCGAAGTAGTCGCCAAAGCCAAGCGCAAGCGGTTCACAGCTGCGGATAAACTGCGGATTCTGCGGGAAGTGGAAGCTTGTCGTGGGTCAGGAGAGATCGGCGCCTTGTTGAGACGAGAAGGGATCTATTCCTCCTATCTGACGACCTGGCGCAAACAGCGCGAACTGGGCGAATTGAATGGGTTGTCCCCACACAAACGAGGACCCAAGCCTAATCCTGAAGCGATCGAACTGGCCAAGTTGCGGCGTGAGCATGAGCGCTTGCAAGAGCGAATGCGCCGGGCAGAGTTGATCATCGATGTCCAAAAAAAAGTCGCGCGGATGCTCGGAGAGACGATCGAGACCCCCGAACTGGACGATCCGAGTTGATCGTTTCGCTTGAGCAATTAGCTGAGACGGTCGGGGTATCGGTGGCCTGCCAGGCACTGGATGTTCCTAGAAGCAGTCTCTACCGAACACGCAAAGTCACTAAATCACCTGTAGCACCTACAGCAGTTGTTTCACCGCGTGCACTTCAGCCCACGGAAAAAGCGGAAGTCCGGCAGGTCCTCAACAGTGAGCGTTTTGCCGATCAAGCGCCACGGGAAGTGTATGCCAGCCTGATCGATGAAGGCAAGTATCTGTGCTCTTGGCGCACAATGTACCGGATCCTGGATGAGAATCAGGAAGTGCGAGAACGCCGCAACCAGTTGCGACACCCGAATTACACCAAACCCGAGCTGCTGGCCACTCAACCCAACCAGTTATGGAGCTGGGATATCACCAAATTGCTTGGACCAACTAAGTGGACCTATTATTATCTGTATAACATCCTGGATGTCTTCAGCCGTTACTCGGTCGGTTGGTTGATCGCCGAACGCGAGTCAGCCAGTCTGGCAGAAGCATTGATCGCAGCCACTTGTGTCCGTCAATTTATTCAGCCAGGTCAACTGACCATTCATGCGGATCGCGGCAGTTCCATGTCATCCAAACCAGTGGCCTTGCTCATGGCGGATCTGGGTGTCACGAAGACGCACTCCCGTCCGCATGTTTCCAACGATAATCCATTCTCGGAAGCACAGTTTAAAACACTGAAATATCGACCTGATTACCCTGAACGATTTGGCTGCCAAGCCGATGCCCGGACATGGGCAGGAGAATTCTTCCGCTGGTACAACTACGAACATCATCACAGCGCCATCGGACTGCTCACGCCTGCCGATGTTCATTTTGGAAGAGCGCAAGCCATTTTAGATCAACGTCAACAAGTTTTGCATGCTGCTTATCTGAAAAACCCTGAGCGCTTTGTGAAAGGTCCCTCCATTCCGACTCAGGTACCCACTGCTGTCTGGATCAATCCACCCAACATGCACAGCCCTTCGGAGAAACCATCACCGTCGCCGTCGTAGAGTCTGTGGATAAGTGGGCGGTGCTTGTTCCGTCCACTTATCCACAGACTTCCTGCCTGAAAGGAGCACTTTCTACCGACAAACACCTATGCAATCTACACTAATCTTTCAAACCAGTTGTCTCAAATCATTGACACATTCCGCTACTTGAGCTATCCCGTATAGGGCGAATCGCAAATCCAAACGAAGAAATTGACATCGGTCAGTTGATACAGAGTGTACTGGAAACAAGCGAGGAACAAATCAAAGCGCAAAAAGTCACTATCCATACTTCATCAGACCTGCCCACTGTTTACGGTGACCGAGCTCGATTACAAGAAGTCTTCCAAAATCTTATAGACAATGCCGCCAAATATATGGGGCCACAACCCAACCCCACCATTGAAATAGGGGTTAGAAGTAATCAAAACAGGAAAGTTATCTTTTTCAGCGACAACGGAATTGGCATCCCTTCGGAGTATCACTCACGTATTTTTGGGTTATTCGAAAAACTGGACCC
>DATDAG010000384.1:0-3189 GCA_036525495.1 Anaerolineales bacterium | reverse complement strand
TTCTTCCCGTGATCCGATGAGGACTTATCTTCCCACAAAGGTTTGCCTTGGTCTGATTGTTGGCCGTGCTCTAGGTCGTTTTTAGCATGCTGAGACGGATGATCATCCCGCATGTCAGGTTTGCCCTTGTTCTTGCGATGATCCTGGGCTTGAGAAGAGGGGTGATCCTCATCCATGTCAGGCTTTCCTCTATTGCCGTCGTGACCTTGCCCGTGGGTCGAGGGGTGCTCGTCATCTGTGAACGGTTTCCCTTGAGCGACTTCATAGGCTCGGGAATGGGAAGGTGGTTGATGCGTGTCCGAAGGGTGTTGCTCCTCATAGGAAGGCATTCTATTTACGGTTCTGGGAGGAGCCGGTTGCGAGATCGAAATATTGATGAAATCCAGTACCACACGGGTGTTCACATTGACCAGCAGGATTTGGTCGTCATCGTAAATATATCGTGTACCACGAGGTGCGGGAGGAAACTGACGGACTAGGTCGTAAGGTAGTGCCTGCATTTGTATGTCCCGATGCAGGTGAGACTTTCTCTTATGTCTCCATCTTTTATCCCATTTGTGTCTTTTGCCGTGAGGATGAGGGTGCTTATGATAATAATTATGAGCCAAGTGCCTATGGTGATCGGTAAAAGTAAAGGTGATTTGTGCTGGAGCAACTACACGGCTTTTGTGACGGCTATGTGTGCGATGATTACCATGATGGACCACGCATCCTTGGAATATGAAACCCATCAAAAATATAAACAGCATGGAAATACATGCGGGATGCTTACAGTGAGATAAAACTCTAAGGCAGGAAAGACGGTTTCCGGAATACATGATTGTTGCTCCCAATAGATGGCGGACTTATTTTGTGAGATGAAGCACCACTTAATATTACTTATATGGTAACTAAATGTAAATCAATATCCAAGTGATTTTCCAGTTGAAGGGAAAGAGGTTGGGAATGGTAGATAGGGGTAGAGTGAATTAAAATTCTCTCTCGTAGACGTGGTAACCCGCGTGGGACATGCCGAGTTTTTTGTAAACGGTTTGGCCCGTCGCATTTTCTTCTTCGACATAAAGGCGCAACCCTTGAACCTTCGAATCGTTGCTGGCCAGGGTTTCGATATGTTGGTAGAGTTTTTTGAAAATCCCCTGCCGACGGTAATCCGGGTGAACGTAGACGCTTTGAATCCACCACAGGTCGCCGTTGCGCCAATCGCTCCACTCGTAAGTGATCATCGCCTGGCCGATTACCGATCCCTGGACCTCCGCGATAAAGTAACGGCACTTGTCTGGTTGAAGTAATCCCTGCTCCACGCCTTTGCCGACAGTTTTGGAGTCCAACTCCTTGCCTTCAGTTTCCAATGCCAAGCGTTGATTGTAGTCGGCGATGATCGGCGCGTCCTCCGGCCGGCCTTCACGGATTTGAATCGGCGGATTACTCACGAGAGGAGGGTGACTCCTTGCCCGTATAGCGGTAATGTCCGGTGATTTTGAAATCAAACAACATATCTTCCAATCGCGGACCTAAGCCGATGTTATGAACAATCAACGGGCGCTTTCCATCTTTACTGCGCCGGTTGACCACAATACCGATGTGCGGCAGGTTGTTGTTTAATTTCCAGGTCACGAGATCGCCAGGTTGGTAATCCTTGGAGTTCTGTGTCACTTTTAAGGCTTTGCCTTTGCGTGTGAAGAATACCTGCAGGTTGGGTACCCGCCGGTGGTCGATATTGGTGTCCGTACGCTTGAGACCCCAGTTGTTGGGATAGGAATAGAAGTGCGCCTTCATGTCTTCGTGTACGCGTTTTTGCAAGTCGATGCCGAGAGTCCGATAACTGCGAATCACCACATCCGTACAGACCCCCGTTTGCTCAGGAACATCTCCTTTGGGATATGAGATGGAACGATAACTGCCGTCGTAGCGAATCGTGTGGGTGGTGCGCTCCAATGCCGCCTGGGACAAGGCTTGTTCAAAATCCTTTCCTGCGTGCGATGGGATCGGGGCCGCCAGGCAAAAAGCGACGACGAGCAGACAAACAATTTCAAGTGCGCTTTGGTATTTGTATCTTGAAATGGGAAACGTATTCATTGTCTTAAGGATTAGGGTGCGGTTAGGACATCGGCAATGCGTTCCAGTGCCCAGTCGATGTCTGGTTTCTGGATAATCAACGGCGGCGCGATGCGCAATACGTGTTCATGGGTTTCCTTGCACAGCAGGCCCTTGGCTTGCAGGGCTTCGCAAAATCTTCGTGCACCTCCGGCTTGCGGGTGCAGTTCGACTCCGATCATTAATCCTTTGCCACGGACTTCCTTAACGTGTGGAGATGAGATTTCCCGCAGTCGATCCATCATGTACGAACCGAGCTTCGCAGAGTTTTCGATCAGCTTTTCTTCCGTCAGAACTTTCAACGCGGCACGTGCCACCGCGCAGGCGAGGGGGTTGCCACCGAAGGTACTTCCGTGATCGCCCGGCTTGAACACACCTAACACTTCCTTGTTAGACAGTACTGCGGAAACAGGATAGCAACCTCCAGATAATGCTTTGCCGACGATGGTCAGGTCCGACTCAATGCCGTCGTGTTCTTCTGCGAAGAGTCTCCCGGTTCTCCCCAGCCCGGTTTGGATTTCGTCGAGGATCAGAATGACATTATTCTCGTCACAAATGCGGCGGGCATTTTTCAGGTAACCGGCAGGCGGGACGATGACTCCGCCTTCTCCCTGAATGGGTTCCACCAGAAAACCGACCGTGTTGGGAGTGATGGCTTGTTCGAGAGCCTCGGCATCTCCGAACGGAATGATTATGAAGCCGGGAGTGAATGGCGCGTAGCCTTTTCGGTATTGCTCTTCCGTGCTGAATCCGACAATAGTCAGCGTCCGCCCGTGAAAATTGTTAGCGCAGACGATAATCTCCGCCTGTCCCTCTGGAACCTGTTTGACCTCATACCCCCATTTGCGGACGGCTTTGATAGCCGACTCGACAGCCTCGGCTCCGCTGTTCATGGGTAACACCGTGTGTGACCGGGTGAGTTCGCAGATTTCCTTGTAAAAGGGTCCGAGTTGGTCGGTTCGGAAGGCGCGGGAGACCAGAGTCAGTTTTTCCGCCTGCTCCTTCAACGCCTTCAGGATGCGTGGGTGGCAATGGCCCTGATTGACCGCGGAATAGGCTGAGAGGCAATCCAGATATTTTTTGCCCTCGACATCC
>DATDAG010000383.1:0-14129 GCA_036525495.1 Anaerolineales bacterium | reverse complement strand
ATCGTTGTCGGCATTATCCTGGGGTTGACCGACGGCGCCGCGCGCGGTTTGCTGGGGTTGTTGCTCGGTTAACAACAAAAGAAGGAATTTGAGGACGCATGTCTTTACAGGAATCGCCGGATCAGATCGAACGCGAACCCGAAGAAACGGTTGAAACGCCGGGCGGGGCGCTCGAATCCAAATCAACAGCTTCTGATGAGAATACTACATCGGAGGCAGTCGAGTCTTTAAACGTTCCTGCGGAAGAGCCTTCTTCACCTGCGCTCGATGAAAAAGAGGACGCGGCAGTTCAGGACGAACCTGAACCTGCACCTGCTCCCGAGCCCTCCTCTTCCCTAGACGAAACAACGGCTTCTGAAACAGATGGTCCCGCCTGGTATGTGATCCATTGTTATTCCGGTTATGAGAATAAAGTGCGGCACAACCTTGAACAACGCATCGAAACCATGGGAATGAAAGACATGATCTTCGATGTTGTCATCCCCACACAGGAAGAGATCGAGGTCAAAGATGGCAAGCGCCGTTCGGTTGAGCGGCATATCTTTCCGGGATATGTTCTCGTCAACCTGCTGTTGACGGAAGAGTCCTGGTATGTTGTCCGAAACACCCCGGGTGTGACGGGATTTGTAGGGATGGGGAATAACCCCACCCCACTGCGTCCCGAAGAAGTTGCGCAGATTATCAAACGCATGGAAGCCGATGCGCCGACCGTCAAGGTTACCTACAAGGTTGGGGAGCGCGTCCGCATTATTGACGGTCCGTTCAACGATTTTCGCGGTGTGGTGGCAGAGATCGATATGGAGCGCACAAAAGTCCGCGTAAATGTGTCGTTCTTTGGGCGTGAAACGCCTGTCGAGTTGGATTTCTTGCAGGTAGAAAAAGCTTAATTAAACGGTAACAGACTGAGGCTTGGAAGGAAGCGGGTCCGGGTCCAAAGTCTGAAACGGTGGGAGGACGTCCCAAAAATCGTCCGCTAAAACCACACCTGTTCCTGTATTGCAGGTGCAGGCAAAGGAGTAAAAATGGCAAAGAAGTTTAAGGCAATCGTTCGTCTCCAGCTTGAGGCTGGAAAAGCCAACCCGGCGCCCCCGGTGGGTCCTGCGCTGGCGGGTCATGGTATCAATATCATGGCTTTTTGCAAGGAATATAATGCTCGCACGTCGAATAAGCCGGGCGAGATTATTCCGGCGGAGATCACGGTATATACCGATGGCTCGTTCAATTTTGTTTTGAAAACATCCCCTGCGGCGGTCTTGTTGCGGAAGGCGGCAAAGGTTGCCAAAGGCTCCAGTGTCCCGAACAAGGACAAGGTCGGCAAAGTAACAAGGGCGCAGGTGAAGGAGATCGCGGAGTTGAAGATGAAAGACCTGAACGCGATCAACCTCGAAGGCGCGATGAAGCAAGTTGAAGGCACAGCCCGCTCGATGGGTATTACAATCGTAGAATAATTTTGTGGGAGGGTTGCTGGTTTAGGTGCGAGCAATAAACGCTCCACTCAACTACCAAGCGCCCGCTTGCACCACGGAGGATAGAATGGCTAAATACGGAAAAAAATACAAAGACGCTCTGGCTAAAGTGGAATTGGATAAGGAATATTCGGTCCGCGAAGCAATTGCTCTGGCGAAAGATACGAGCATCACGAAATTCGATTCAACAGTTGAAGTTCACATGCGTACTGCGCTTGACCCCCGTCAGGCTGACCAGCAGGTGCGTGATGTGGTTGTCCTGCCGCATGGGTTGGGCAAAACAGTCCGCGTTCTGGTTTTCGCCCAGGGCGAAGGCGCGGCGAACGCTCGTTCGGCCGGCGCTGATATGGTGGCCGATGACGATGAATCTTTGAAGAAAATAGAAGGCGGCGCCCTGGATTTCGATGTGGCAATTGCCACGCCCGATGCGATGGGCAAGGTGGGGCGTTTGGGACGCGTGCTTGGTCCGCGTGGGCTGATGCCAAACCCAAAGGCTGGTACCGTTGTCAGCGCTGATGATCTGCCGCGCGCGATCATGGAAGCGAAGGCCGGTCGTGTCGAGTTCCGTCTCGACAAGACCGCGAATATCCATGTGTCGGTGGGCAAGGTGTCATTCAGCGAAGACCAGTTGTTCGAAAATTTCTCTGCGTTGATGGATGCCATCCACAAGGCGCGTCCTGCGGGTGCAAAAGGCGAGTACATCAAACGTATTACTCTTGCAACAACGATGGGTCCTGGAATCAAGGTCAACCCATCTGAGACCCACAAACTCGAGGTAACCGGGTAAAATATAACCCGATAATCCTATAAGCCACTTCGCCAATGAAGGCGGGTGTGGCGCTTGGTTTCGATTTGAGTGGTTGAACATTCACTCTGCTCAACCAGCAAGCGCCGCTTAATATCCTGCTCAGGTGAGGACAAAAGCAATAATCCCTCCTTCGGAGCTTGCTGAAAGTCTTTGCCTGTAAGTGGCAAAGACTTTTTTATTGAAAGGAGGTGATACCCCTTGGCAGTTTCAAAAGAACGTAAAGAGGAAGTGCTTGCCATATATGCCGATTGGCTCAAGAAGAGCGAGGCAGTGATTCTCGTGGAATATACCGGCGTAAAGATGAAGGACCTGGACAATATCCGCGCCAAGATACGTGATGTTGGCGGAGAGTTCCATGTATTGAAAAATACACTTGCGCGCCGCGCGTTTGCAGATAATGGAATGAGCCTGCCCCCGGATTTTCTTGTAAAAAGCACGGCAGTTTCGTTCGCATTCTCAGACCCGGCTTCCACGGCAAAGGCGTTGAACGATGCCACAAAAGGCAGTGAATTCGTCAAAGTCAAGGGCGGATTCATGGGCGGGCAGGTATTGGATGCAGCACAGGTCAAAGCCCTGGCTGATCTACCGCCGCTGCCTGTTGTCCGTTCCCAGTTGCTTGCTGTATTGCAGGCGCCCGCTGGAAAACTGGTCCGCACGCTCGCTGAACCCGGACGCAGTTTAGCCGCTGTCATCCAGGCTTTCCTGGAAAAAGAAAAAGCACCTGCCGCAGCGTAGTCGGCTTGGATATAATTACGCAAAAAAATAAAACTATCTCGAAGTAATGGAGAAATAAACAATGTCTGAGAAGTTCGAAAAACTCATGGAAGAACTTTCCACTCTGTCCGTCCTTGAGGCGGCTGAGTTGGTAAAGAAACTTGAAGAGAAGTGGGGCGTTTCGGCCGCCGCTCCGGTTGCGATGGCTGCAATGCCAGCCGGTGGCGCTGCCGCTGAACCCGTCGAAGAGAAGACCGAATTCGATGTGGTCATCAAAGATGCGGGCGCAAAAAAGATCGACGTCATCAAGGTCATCCGTCAGTTGACCAGCCTCGGCCTTGGCGAAGCCAAAACCATGGCTGAAACTGCCGGATCCAAGGTGCTCACCGGCGTGGGCAAGGATGCCGCGAACGAAGCCAAGAAGAAACTGGAAGAGGCCGGTGCATCCGTCGGGCTTGAGTAAACTTTCTTTGGTACGAACAAAAAAGACGGCTCGCGCGAGCCGTCTTTTTTGTTCTAGATTTTTCTTTTTATACCACCAGCGATTTTTCCATCCTGCGGATGACCATGACCACTTTGCCTTTGATCTCGAGTGGTTCGGTCTTTTTGATGAAAATGGGTTTCATCGTCGGGTTGGCGGGCTGGAGTCGATAGCGGTCTTTTTCTTTGAAGAAGTACTTGAGTGTCGCTTCGTTGTTGTTCGGAAGCCACACAGCTACCATTTCACCGTTTCGAGCCTCGGTTGCCTGTTTCATGACAACAATATCGCCATCGTTGATCATCGCGTCTATCATGGAGTCTCCCTGTACCCGAAGCGCATAGAGACCATCGCCTTTTTCCTTTGAGGGGAGGAGACTGCGAGCAATGGCTACGGCATCGGCTTCGTTGTCTGTGCTGTAGCTGGCGCCTGGCTCCAGTTCGGGGAGTGGGCTACCTGCGGCAATGGGACCCAGGATGGGAACACTGAGCGTGTTGCCTGCCTGTACAACCTGGTTGACCTTATCAGTCAACCGCATGCCGCGCGAGACACGGTTATCACGCTCCAGATACCCCATTTTTTCCAGTTGCGAGAGATAGTAATTAACAACCGATGTTGAGGAGATTTTGACCTTTTCACCGATTTCGCGGATCGAAGGTGGACGTCCATACCTAGTCTGGTAATCGTTCACGAATTCCAGCACCTTAATATGTTTGTCTGTAATCCCCTTGCTTTTGCGAACCATCATCATAGCAACCTCCTGCCATAAATACTGGCATATAAGAGCATTCTTCGCTCATTTGTGCTATGAATAATACTCGAACGTCTGTTCTGTGTCAAGTGTGTTTGAGCTCATTTCCAAACATGTTTTGAGGGAAAAGATCTGGATTTCAAAAATGTTAGGAGGATAGGACAAGCATTTGATCCGTATGAGGCGGGTTTTTGGAGGGGGATTTGTTCCAATGAAGTTCCAAATCCAGTTGAATTATCGAAAAATCAATAAATTCAATTCAATTATTAAAATAATCAATATTACTATTGACAATTTTGAATAAATAATTATAATCTTATTTAGGAAATCCAAAATTCCATAAGAATCAAGGAAAATATTTCAAAAATGTCTCAAAAGAAGTTTTTTGAATCGCTGAAAGTACCTAGAATAATCTCGGAGGAGTAACATGCACCCTGCACCATCCCGTTGTCCAGTTTGTCATTCTGAATTGACCGTTGCGCGATTACATTGTTCATCCTGTGACACGTCCATCGAAGGTCGTTTTACGGGCGGACCGTTGGGGCATTTGAGTCCCGACTATATCGATTTTATTGTGACCTTCGTTCGATGCGAGGGCAAGATCAACCGCATGGAACAGGAACTCGAGCTTTCTTACCCGACGATCCGCAATCGACTGCACGAGGTCATCCGTGCGCTCGGTTATGAGCCGGGCAAGGAAGATATTGCTGAGATCAGCATGGAAAAAAGAAATGCCGTGCTTGAGGAGTTGGAAGCAGGCAATATCTCGGCTGATGAAGCCATGCGTATGTTGCGCGGAGAGGAGTAGTAGTCATGTCTCAAACGATTTCATTAGGGAAAACCCCGAAGATCAAAGTCGATTCCATTGGCGGCGATCTCAGCGTGGTTGGCTGGGACGGCGACATCCTCATCAAAGGCGATGAGGATGACATCAGCCTAGAGCAGGGCGAAGGCGAATTGACCCTCACCTGTGGAGGTGACCTGGCTTTACGTGTTCCCAAAACGGCGACGTTCGAGTTCTCGAACATAGGCGGTGATGGGTCTATTCGCGGTGTGCAGGGGAGCATTGATCTGCAGAATATCGGCGGCGATCTTTCCATCCGTGATTCTGGTTCAGTCACGATCGGCTCGATCGGCTCCGATTTCAGCCTGCGGAATGCCAAAGGCAATGTTCACGTGAAGAATGCGGGCGGGGACGTTTCCATCCGTGAAGTTGACGGAAATGTGATCCTCGAATCGGTTGGCGATGATCTTGCCTTGCGCGGCGCGCACGGGGATGTCAGGGTCAATGTGGGGGAGGATGTGATCGTGTATCTCGACCCCAAAGCCGATGGCGGCTACTCAGTGGTTGCCGGGGATGATATTCTGCTTGTCATCCCTGATGGAGCAAATGCAACCCTTACCCTGCAAGGCGATAAGATTGACGTTGACCTGCCGGGGGTGGATCCCGATGAAGATGCAACAGAGCGCGTCGTTGTACTTGGTGATGGTTCTGCAAAGATTTCCCTAAGCGCCGGCGGCGATGTACGCGTGAGCAATCGCGAGGATGCCGGCGACTATGCAGAGGATTTTGGCAACTTCGCAGGTATTAATTTTGACTTCTCCGGTTTTGGCGAGCGGATCTCCCAGCACGTGGGGCGTGCCACAGCACGCGCCTCGCGACGGGCTGCAGAAGCGACCCGAAGAGCTGAGGAAGCCATTCGCCGGGCAGAGCGACACGCGGAACGCCATGCGCGCCGGAGAAAGGTTGGGCTTGAGATCGGGCGGTGGAATTGGGATTTCAAGGGAACGCCTAAACCTCCAACTCCGCCTGTACCGCCCACTGACCCTGTTTCAGAAGATGAGCGTATGGCGATTTTGAAAATGCTGGCTGAAAAGAAGATCACAGCCGAACAAGCGGAACAATTACTGGTTGCCCTGGAAGGAGGTAAATAATGTCTTCTGAAGAACGCAAACAGATCTTGCAAATGGTCGAGGATGGGAAAATTTCGGCGGAGGAAGCCGCGAGTCTGATGCTTGCGCTCACGGATGATGATGAACCTGCCGAGGCGGAGGTCGAGGTTATTGGAAGCGACTCAGGTTTCGGCTATGAAAGAAGCGAGGCGCCGGAGTTCGATCAGATCAAAGCGCGGGCGCGTCGCTTTTCGTTGATCCCGTTGTGGATCGGTGTCTTTGTCACAGTGTTGAGCGCGTGGGGAATCTATTCCATTCAACAAAGCGCTGGGACCAATTTCTGGTTCTACTGCATGATCTTCCCTTTGATGTTCGGCGTGCTGTTGCTGGCGCTTGGCGGAGGTGGTCGCGCTTCGCGTTGGATCTATGTTGATGTGGATCGTCGGGATGCCAAACCGGGGGATGGACCCAGGCATATTACGCTTGGTTTTCCCATGCCGCTGGGTCTTGTGGCGTGGTTCTTCGATAATTTTGGTCATAGCATCAAAGGCATGAGCAGAGGCAAGGTGGAAGGCATTGTCGAGATGATGAAGGCAACGAAGGATTCAAATGAGCCTTTGATGATCAATGTGGATGACGATGATGCGCATGTGCAGGTTTATATCGGTTAGCGGAGCATGAATGACTGAAATTAAGAAGCAACCTTTATTGAGCGGGCTTTTGATCTTGTTCCTTGCCGCGATGATTTTGGCGAACATCGGCGGGAACATGTATGGCTCTTTAATGCCGCTTTACCTGAAGGACCTTGGTTCGACGATCCCGCAGATCGGCCTCTTCTTTACGATCTCGCAGATCGTGCCGCTTTTTTTACAGATACTTGGCGGCTGGATCTCGGATACACTGGGACGTTTGCGCGCCATTGCGATTGGCAGTGTGTTTGGCGTGATCGGTTTCGTCCCTTTGATTATGGCTGATTCCTGGGGCTGGCTTGTGCTCTCAGTTGCGATTGGCTCGGTCGCCCGCGCGCTGGTGGGACCAAGTTTCGATGCGTTCATCGCGGAGCACTCCACTGAGGAGAACCGCGGCAAGGTCTTTGGCATTTCACAAGCCATCTTTATGATCGTCTCTGTGGTTGGACCTCCGCTGGGCGGCTGGCTGGCTGGATCGTATGGATTTAAGTTGATGCTGCTTGTGGCAGGCGCATTTTACTTTGTGGCGGCGCTCATGCGGATCGGCATGGCACGTGAGGCGGCGAAAACTGATACTGCTAAAAAGAAATTATCCCTGAATAGCCTGAAAACAAACCTGGGCGCGATGTTCGGTTTGATGTTTGCCGGCGGCGTCGTTTCATGGATCCTGATCACCGATGGTTTCCGCGATGTTGCCTTCCAACTCTCAGGGAACTTGTTCCCTGTATACATGCAGGATATCGGCGGTTTGTCCATTCAGCAGATCGGATGGGCGACATCCCTGTTTGGGTTGAGCATGATGTTGATCACTATTCCCGGCGGCTGGCTTTCGGATAAGGCTGGCGAGCGGGTCGGGATTGCCATTGGAATGGTGTTGATGGCAGGCGCACTGTTCACGCTGATCAATATCCCGCAAGGCAACCAGTGGCTGTATTTCGCGGGCTGGGCATTGGCTGGTTTGGGAGTGGGCATTCAGATGCCGGCGTATCAATCTCTGATCAGCAAGGCTGTCCCGCAACACTTACGCGGTACAGCGTTTGGTTTGTTCAGCACAAGCCTCGGCATCATCTCCCTACCCTCACCGTGGATTGGCGCACAATTGTGGGAGCGTTTTAGCCCGCAATTCCCATTTACAATCACCGCAATTGTAATTTTGCTTTCGATCATTCCCATCTGGTTGAAGTTCAAACTTCCCAAGGTTGAGGGGAAATCGGAAGAACCCGCAGTTGCGACAACATAATGAAATCATAGATCGGAGGTACGAATGGCATCAGTGGAAGAAAGAATGAAAATATTGAAGATGATCGAGGAGGGTAAACTCAGTGCAGAGGAGGGGACCAAGTTGTTAGTGGCATTGAACGTAAAAAAACAAACCTCGCCTCGCGCGCCGGGGATGCCTGGAGCCGCCAAATGGCTGAGAATACGCGTCACTGACACGCGGTCCGGGCGTTCGAAAGCGTCTGTGCAAATACCCCTTGCGCTGGTGGACGCAGGCTTGAAGATTGGTGCACATTTTGCCCCGGAGGTTGAAGGCGTGGATATGTCCAATGTGATGGAAGCCATGCGCTCGGGTATGACCGGCAAGATCATTGATGTGACTGACGACGAAGACGGCGAGCATGTTGAAATTTATATCGAGTAAAATAGCCAGTACAATTTAAACATTATGGAAGATACTTCGAAACGCCCGGCAGGTATGACCGCCTTCATTGTCGTCTGGATCGGACAGATCATCTCGGTATTGGCTTCGGGTATGAGCCATTTCGCCCTCTCGTTGTGGATGTATGAAAAGACAGAAAGCGCCACAGCGATGGGGTTAATGCAGGTCTTTTTCATTACACCTTTCCTGATCATGTCTGTGCCTGCAGGCGTGATGGTGGACCGCTATAACCGCAAACTGATGATGATGCTGAGCGACTTTGCCGCCATCCTGGCAACCGGCATGGTCTTCATCTTATATGTGCTCGGCATGCTGGAATTCTGGCATCTGTATGTTGCCGCCGTGTTGAACGGATTGGGGAACACTTTCCAGTGGCCTGCTTATTCAGCCGCCATCAGCACCATGGTACCAAAAGAGCAATTGGGGCGCGCCAATGGGTTGATGTCGCTTATGGAAGCCGGTCCCGGCGTTCTGGCGCCGATCCTGGCTGGGGCGCTCTACCCATTGATCGGATTGACCGGTCTGCTTGGCATTGATGTGGCAACCTTTTTCGTTGCAATTGGCGCGCTGGCTTTTGTTCATATCCCACAGCCAAAACGTACCCAGGAAGGTGCGCAAGCCGGCGGTGGCATGCTAAAAGAAGCCTGGTCGGGATTCCAATACATCTTCACACGTCCCAGTTTATTGGGACTGCAAATGGTCTTTTTCTTTGGTAACCTTTTCAGCGGTATGACCTTTACCCTCCTCGCACCCATGGTGCTGGCTCGCACCGGTCAGGATAGCCTGATCTACGGCTCGGTGCAGACCATTGGCGCAATAGGAGGGATTCTGGGCGGCATTATTATGAGCGTCTGGAGCGGACTCAAACGTCGCCAATTTGGCGTCATTTTTGGCTGGGCAATGGAAGGCATCTTCTTTGTCGTCTTATTGGGTATTGGACGTGGATTGTGGATATGGGGAATTGCCATGATCCTTGGTGGATTTTTAGGTGCGCTTATTAACACATCCAACCAAGCCTTCTGGCAATCGAAAGTCGCACCGGATTTGCAGGGACGCGTCTTCTCTGCCCGAAGGTTGATCGCCTGGTTCACCCAGCCGATCGCCCCGATCATTGCCGGCACGCTGGCTGATTACGTGCTTGAACCCGCCATGCGCACCGAAAGTACCCTCTCAGTTACATTCGAGGGGCTGGTAGGCACGGGACCTGGCGCAGGGATGGGTCTGCTAATGGTTTTTTGCGGCATTGTCACTACGCTGGTAGGTCTGACCGCCTACTTTATCCCTGCCATCCGTAACGCGGATGAGTTATTGCCGGATCATGATACGCTTGCACAGGCAGAGCCTGCCTGAAGTTTCCCCATTGCTGAATAAGAAAAAGCGCCTTTTGCGTTGTTGCAAGAGGCGCTTTTACTATTAACTCAGCTTCCATCAACTCCATAGGCACAACCGCCGCGCCGACAATGCCTGGACCCGCGTGCACACCCAACACGGGCGAAATACGTTGCATTTCCATTATTGCAATATTCAATTTCTGCTTGAACTCATTTGCAAGCAAATCCGCTTTTTCGGCGAAGTGGCCATGCAATACGGTAACCCACACAGGTGTGTTACCGTATTTTTCCACCAAATGATCTGCTATCGCCGTCATGGATTTCCCCAGGGTGCGCCCGTTCGTGACGGTGCTGTATTTCCCATCCGTATCCACGCGGATGACAGGCTTGAGGTTGAGCAACGGCCATGGCCTTGACTCGCCCAATGCGCCCACCCCGTGCGAGATATTCGAGTGTATCGAGTGTGTAGATCACTTCTGTGTTTTCGCGGATTCTTCTCATCCGCTCATGTATTTTGTCCATTGCCCAGCCAGCCTTCGATGCAAACGCTGCGGCGAGCACCTGAAAACGTTCACCGCCTGAGAGGGTAAGCGTATCCCAATGACTGACATTCGCCTCATCCTTTACCAGCTCGCCGCCATCGCGTGCCGAATTGATCGTACCGCTCAAGCCAGACGAAATGTGTATCGAAAGAATATTCTTCTCGGCTTGTGCGATCTTGCGATACAACTCTGCAAAGATGCCGCCCGATGGTTGCGCCGTCGTTGGGATCCCTGGACGCATGGCTTCGAGACGGTTGTAGAAATCATCCGCTGAAATATCGGCAGAGTTGACCTCGCCTTCAGGGAATTGGATGAAGAGAGGGGCTTGCACGATCCCCAATTCTTCCAGTTCATCAGTAGACATATCTGCCGCGCAGTCGGTTACGATTTTCATGTTATTTTCCTCTATCCTTTATTTTTATAGGAACCAATGTTTTTTGTCCCACAAACCACTTTACAGTATCTGCAAGACTTTCGTATAAAGTGCGCGGCTGATAACCCAGCTCGCGCGTTGCCTTCTCGTGGCTTATGTTTGAGTTGCTTTGCAAAACTTCCAATGAATAAGGGGTAAAGCGCGGGGAGGTTTTTTTCAGTTGATAGTAATGCGGCATGAATTGCGCCGCCCATTTCGCCAGTTCGAAGGGCATCTTTATCACCATGAAACCCTGGCCTGTAATCTCACGCACGGTTTCAAGTAGATAGCGCACGCTTATTCGCTGACCAGACAAAATGTAACTCTCGCCGCGTTTGCCGTGTTCAGCGGCGGCTATCAAACCATTTGCCACATCGCGCACGTCCACAAAATCATAAGCGCCATCCACGTACAGTGTCGGTTTCTTTTCGGCGGCAGAGCGGATCACATGCCCCATCATCGAACCGCGAAAGTCGAAGGGACCGATCACGCCTGTTGGGCAGGCGATCACAGCCTCAAGTCCCGCTTGAGCCGCTTGCTGAACATCCAGCGTTGCCTGTGCCTTCGAGCGGTCATATACGTCATAGGGGTTATCGGCGTCATACGGTATGGACTCGTCGATCACGCCACTGTCAACTCGTTTGATCGCATGGATCGAACTCGTGTAAACCAGTTTCTGGATTCCCGTCTCCTTTGCCGCACAAATCACATTTCTGGTACCCTCCACATTCACACGCCGGACAAAATCATTCAACCCAGGCAGGATCGAAATGACCCCCGCGAGATGAAAGACGCTGCGCACACCCCGAAACGATTCGAACAACGATTCCATATTCAAGATATCGCCCTCAAACGCTTCGACATTTAAGTCATCAATTGATTCGCGGCTTTCGCCGGGCAATATCAACACCCGAACCTTCTCCCCGCGTTCCAAAAGTTTGCGCACAAGGACATTACCGATATGTCCTGTCGCACCAGTTACAAGCCACATATTACTCATCTTTCCCCTCTCCCTATGGGAGAGGCAGAGTGTGGGTGTTCCTCATTTCTTCAACAAACCACTGACTAACATGGTGGTGCTCTCGCGCGCCACCTTTTCCCATTTCGCGCCTTTGGGATCAAGCAAACTTTGCAAAAGCAAACCCATCGCGGTGGAAACGATCATGCGCGAGGCCAGTTCGGGGTCCACTTCGACGAACGAACCTTCGTCCACACCTTTTTTGATGAGCGAAGTGAAGTACTTGTGATAGCGGCGGTACGGGGCAATGCTTGCGTCCCAGATCTTTTTATCGCGGCTGGCTTGCAACCAGAACTCAAGGAACATCGGCAGACCGTCGCCTGCGGTTTCGAAGATGTAGGGGAAGGCTTCGGTCATCCGCGTGAAAGATTCAGGGGCGGTCATGTCCTTCGATGCATCGATGGCACTGTCTATGGTTTGAAGCCAGCCATCGAGCAGGGCAAGGAAAAGCTTCTGCTTGCTTTTGAAATGGTGATAGAAAGCTCCCTTGCTGATCCCAGCCTCCGCGCAGATATCGTCCACACTGGCTTTGTTGTAGCCACTGTTGGAAAACAATTTGATTGCTGATTCCATGATCTTTGTTTGAGTTTCTTCACTGCGTTGTTGCATTCGTCCTCTCCCGACCTCTCTCAAATCGAGAGGGGATTTAGGATTAAAACCGACTAGTCGGTATGTTTTTACTCCTGAAAGATTGTACTGTCAAGGTGATGAAGATAATGGGAAGTTAAGAAAAAAGCGACGGAAATTGTTCCGTCACTTTGGGCACGTTGCGGATAATTTATGCGGGTTTATAGGCTGTGATCTTTGCGCTAAAAACTGCCTTGTACACATCATCGCGCGAGATGGCTTCGAGTTCGACCAATTCCTTCATATCATCGAGCGCGGAGTCGACCGATTCCTTGTCGAAGAACACAGGCGTGACGGATACATTCGTAAACCCGACCGCTTCCATCATGCCGATGTATTCATCCGCTTCGACCGCGCCTGCCACGCATCCTGCCCAGGCGCTCAGGCTTTGTTTCACTGCCTCAGGCAATGGACCATCAGTCACAATATCCGAGACGGCGAGTTTGCCGCCGGGTTTGAGAACGCGGAACGTCTCAGCAAAAACCCTCGACTTATCAGGCGACAAGTTGATGACGCAGTTCGAGATGATGACATCGACAGTGTTCGAGTCAACGGGCAGGTCTTCGATGAATCCCTGACGGAAATCTATATTGGTCAGACCCAACCGCTTCGCGCTACCCCGAGCCCGCTCCAGCATTTCCGGAGTCATATCCACGCCGATAACGTATCCTGTTTCGCCGACTTTTTTCGCGGCGAAGAAGCAATCGAGTCCTGCGCCTGAGCCGAGATCGAGAACGGTCTGCCCGGGTTGCAGTGACGCAAGTGTGACAGGGTCGCCGCAACCGTAGCTGACTGCCGATTCGCCTTCGGGGAGGGTGGCAAGTAACTCTTCAGAGTAGAGAGTGCTGTCTGAGCAGGAGCAGGCATCAGGTCCGCAACATGAGGCGCTGTTCTTGATCCGCTCTGCGTAGTGTTCACGTACAACATCATGAATGGGTGTATTCGTAGTCATTTTGTCTCCTTGTATAGAAGTTTGTCTATGTATTTGAGTAAAAATTTACGGGATGCCGCCTAGGATGGAATCCCGCGTTTAACTTTGGATGATTTGTTTGACGGTAAGGGTGGTTTCTGATTCGGGTGCGAACTTGAGCATGATCTGACCGCAGCAAACCGCGATGCGATCCTGGTTGAGGGTGTAGAAAGTTTGCTTGCCTTCCTCGCGAATATCAACAAGACCAGCATCGCGCAAGATGGCGAGATGATGCGAGATAGTGGGCTGTGAGAAGCCGATCTTCTCGACGATCTCATTGACCGACAGCCAGCAACAGCAACACTCGCTCATGATCTTCTGGCGGGTGTCGTCAGCAATGGCTTTAGCGAAAAGGACAGGGTCGAATTTCATATAGATAACCTTCGATGGGTTTATTGTATAGATGTTTGTCTATTTGTCAAGGAGAAAAATAAAACCCGATAGGGAAAATTGACCTATCAGGTTTATCACCGCGGTGATTTATGGCGTAGCAGTCGGTGTTGCGGTTGCGCCAGGGAAGGGAGTGGCGGTTTCCCCCGGAGTCGCAGTGGGAAATGGGGTTGGGGTCCCCGTTGGAGCGACGGGATACCCATCCATAAGGATCTGCCATGCTATATCAAGATCATCGCTTGCAGCAACTGGAAAATCGGGAAGATTCTTGAAGGCAAGATCCAGCCTGAAGATCGCCTCATTCAGATCTTGTTGTTTTGATTCGGAGCCAGCAGGTTGCAATTCCATCAAAATATTGCGTGCGACTTGCACATCTGATC
>DATDAG010000382.1:0-4097 GCA_036525495.1 Anaerolineales bacterium | reverse complement strand
AGCACAGAGTAACAGCGCATTGCATGCTTCTTTAGCATCAATTTGAGATAGCAATACTAAAAGTTAATCTGGAGTCTCGGCTTCCTTCTTCGCCAGAAAATCACTATTGCCCATAATATGATCTTCGTTTCCTTTACTTTTTTCATCCGGCAGTTTTTGATTGACAGAGTCGGCATTTACTAGTTCAGATTGCCGCTTGGCCATTATTCTGAGTTGAATTTGGGCTAAGATTTCTATCAGTATTCTTTCAGAAGCGCTCATTAAGATCTTTCCCTATCCAAAGTTCCCATTTTGTTATTAAGTTTTGAATATTTTAGCAAGAGCAAAATAGTTGCCATGAATCCTTGGGGGCAGGGATACACACAATTGAACATATTTTAACTGCTGTATGAGAAACAGGAGCTTGAATTTAAGAGTAAATTTCAAGTCAGCATGTCAAACCTACAATTGAGGGACCTTTTGTAACATCATGTCGGAACCGCCTGTACAAGAATCTTCCCCATCCAAACCAAAGAAAAGTCCATGGCGCAGTTTCGTTCACGGGAAAACTCTCTACCAGCGCAATCCTTCGAAACTTTAGACCACACCCTGTAACTTTTTAATGCTTGACTTTTTTATGCAGGATTGTACAATGGAATTATAGTGGCATTGACCCAGGCAATCCTTACTTGGTAGCTTGCGATTATATTACGTGGGATACCTAGCGAGTCAATAGCGAAACTGACGGGATAAAGCTGTTTCTTTTAGAAATATCCTGCCCAGCAAACAACATCGATTGTTCCTTTTTTTATTTTGGCGAAGGCGAGGAACACATTTTTACTTCGATTGGAGTACCGCAACTAACTCCGATCGCCAAAGGCATGAATCTGCCTTTGGCGTGGTTTAATTTTGCACGCCGCAGTTTTAATACTTTTTCCACTGATATTTATATTCCCCGTGAAACTAAGACCGGTATATGTCTATATCGGTTTTTCATTTATGGAGAATCCAAAGTAACACCATGTGTGAGGAAATTGGTAAAGCCAATATCCTCATCGGAAATCACAACGGTCGGCGGACATTCGTCCTTCGCCAAACTTCCCCAGATCGGTTTTGATGTTTTCATATTGACTCAAAAATGAGAGAGAGTTGTTGTTTTGAAATGTGGGCATTGCTTCACAGAAGGAGGTGAGAGTATACGACAATTAAATAATGCTCGATCAATAATTAGGGTAAATATTTTTTTGACATATGAGGAGATGCATAAAAATGAAAAAAAGACTACTAGTAGCACTGGGACTGGCGCTGGTGCTCACGATTGCGATCGTGGTGATCGGCAGTGCTGTCAGCGGCGCGGCCTTCACTACCTTCAACGCCCATGTCGATGGCGCCGGCAAGGATGTCTGCAAGCAGACCGCCATCAACTGCAACCATTACGGCGCCAAGGAATACGTCTGGCTCAATGGCGGTCCAACCGCAAATGGGCTCGGACCGGATGGCGATTACTTCTTCGCTGTCCTCGAGCCGGGCGGCCAGCCCAACCCAAACGACCAGGGGATGTTGCCTGACAAAAACCTATCCGATGATTACGACTGCTACCAGAACCGTATTTTTACAGTCACTAATGGGGAAGTCGCTGCTTATGCGGGGAACTATGACTGCTCAACTGCTGGATACCCAGGATATATACAATTCCGCCATTGGCTGGATAACGGCATGAACGGTCCAAAACCAAACTGGGAACCGCCCTACATCCGCCTCTTCCCCTATTCCGATACCACCAACCCCGGCGGCGTATACATCATGGCGATCTGTTCGCTCGATGAAGGCTACCCTGTTGACCCACGCGACTGCAAATATGACGCTTTCAAGGTAAGGAAGGGTAAACTTCCATACAGCTTTATGCTGAGTGGCATGAAGTTTCAGGATACCTACGCTGATGGCGTAAAAGACTCAACCGCAGTTGATCCAGGCTTGTCTGGCTGGACAATCACGATCAAAGGCACAGGTCCTGATGGTCAACCCATTGATGAAACCGTTATCACCGGCACAGGTGGATACTGGGAATGGTTCTCAACTGAATACAGTTTCTCAGGCAATGTTCAACCGCAACCGTTCAGCCTTGAGATCTGTGAAGTGTTGCAGCCTGGCTGGAACCAATCCAGCCCGACTCCTTCCTGCTACATCGAAAGCTTCACCCCGGTGTCAGGAAGCTTTGACTCAAGGGAAAACCTTGACTTTGGCAACTGGCAGCCGGTTGAAGTGACCGCCTGCAAGGACCGCCAGAATTACGATGGCAGCACCACATCGGTTGAAGGCTGGCTGGTCTCACGGACTGAGGAAGGGGTCGTGGTTGATACCCAACCCACCGGAGCAAATGGCTGCTACACTTGGTATGATCTGCCTCCTGGCATTACCTATGATGTACATGAGGAAGAGAAAGCCGGATGGATGGCACTCGGGCCTGTGGATTTCGTTTTTGAGAAAGCCAAATCCGGCAAGAGCTACAGCCATACCTTCGTCAATCAACCGCTCGAAGGTTGTACTCCTGGCTTCTGGCAAGGCGGTAATGGATTCGAAACCGCCGGCGGCAAGTGGTACTGGAATGAATTCCCAGACGAAGACTGGGCAGGCTCTGGTGACCAACCCTACGATTGGGGAACCGAGTTCTGCGGGTTCTTCGGCTGCGCAGGTAATATTGAAAGCATGTGGCATTTCGTCAACCCAGAGCAGTGGGAAGTCAACAACGATTTCCACAAGGCAGCTCGCTCACTGGTGGCGGGATATCTGAATGCATCTTGGGGCATAGGCTACCCCTACACCACAGGCGAACTGCAGACGATGTGGACGGCTGCATATAACGGTGGCACGCTCTTGGCACTACATACCGAGTTGGATGCTGCCAACAATGCCTACTACCGTGATGAGCCGCCTGCTCACTGCCCGATCAGTGCCAGCGGATATTAGGTTTGATTCTGATATAGCTAACAACGCTTGATCATCAATAACACAACAGGCGGCGGACGAATGTCCGCCGCCTGAATTTTACCTTTCGATGCCTTGAAATCCTATTTCCAAATATCCCCATACGAGTGCTTACCGTGCAACAACTCGCCGCGCGCCAGGCGACCCAGATTGAGCGACGAGATATCCACCAACGTTGAGTTCCCATCCAGTATCAACTCACTCATACACACACCCACCGCAGGCGACAATTTGAATCCTGTCCCGCTGAAACCGCAGGCAACATAAAATCCGTCGGGTCCAGCTTTATCCATGACCGCGCGTTGATCGGGGGTCAAGCCATCACGCCCCACATGCTTTGAATGCAGCGCCCCATCCTCCATGCCTTCCACACGCTCGCAAATACGATCAATCGCGCGCATTACAAAATCCTTATCCACATGTCCAAGGTCCGCATCGGGTGCCTCGCCCATGCGATTGCCGTCCTCCAAAGCCACCAGCGTCAACTCACCCTCAGGGCGGAAATACATCGAAAGCGCGTCATCGATCACCGTTAGATGCATCCCAACCTGCGGCGGACGCTTCACGAATGCCACATCATGCGTCCACGTGTCCAATGGGATTTCGACTCCGACCAACTTCCCGACCCGACTCGCAAACGTCCCCGCGCAGTTGACGACGATCGGCGCGTCGAACGACCCTTTACCTGAATCCACACCCTGAACCTTTCCCCTGCTGACACGTATCGCCGTCACTTCGCAATCCTGCTTCAAGACCGCTACTTTTGCCTTGGCGTTCTCAATAAAGGAATTTGTTGTCAGCACCGGGTCGGCATACCCAGACTCGGGCTCGTATGCCGCGAGCTCGAAATCATGCGTCTTGATCATCGGAGCGATCTTCTTTACATCCTCCGCTGTGACAACATCGGTAATGATACCAATCCGTTTGTGCATCGCAACGTTGGCACGCAAATGCTCATTCTTATCCGGGGCAACGATCTGCAAAAATCCCGTTTTGTGAAAACCGCATTCCCCGCCGATCCGCTCACGCCAATTCCTAAAGAATTGGAAACTCTCCCATGCCAACGCCGAATCGACTTCAATGTCGTAATGCATGCGGACTAGTCCGCTCGAGGCGCCGGTTGCCCCCGCTCC
>DATDAG010000381.1:0-4917 GCA_036525495.1 Anaerolineales bacterium | reverse complement strand
TGGTCCATGAAGATGGCAGTGAAGGTATCCACAACCCGAACTACTTCAAGGCTCTGATGAAGATGTCCCTCGAAGCATTGGGTGTTGAGTAATCACTATCCGTAAGGATTAACATTGCAGCAATGGGGAAAATGAGAAGACGGGCGCATAACGCCCGTCTTCTTTTATATGTCATTGCGAGCGGAGCAAAGCAATCTCCTGCTTGCTATCATCTTTCATTGTTCTCGTTACCTCTATCTCAACTTGCTCCCGCATGCCCGGCAGAAACGGTCACCATCGTGGGAGCGTGTCCCACACTCGGGACAGTAACTTGCCATGCTCGGTTCCTGTGGACCGTGAGATCGTTTGCGTGGCTTGGGTGTCCGTATTGGAGACTGTCCGCGGAAGAAGTAGAACAGCGCCGCGAGGATCAGGGCGACGCCAAAACCTCCGAGGAATAGAGGCAGGTTGTCGAGCGTCGAGCGACCGTCGGTATTCTCATCCACAGGCGCAATGGGTTCCACCTGCGAAGAGATCGGTGTTGCGGCGACCGTCTCGCGTGAGCGGGAATATTCCAATTGCAATTGATATGGCTCTCCCTGCGCAAGTCCGCTCATCATGGCGCCCCCGCTCAGGAATGGCTGGTTCTGCACCAACGGAATGGCAGGGTCGGTCTTGACGCCCTTGCTGTCGTCCGGTACCTGTACCTCAACGTCGAAATCATTGATGGAATAATCGCCTGTCCATTGATAGGTGAACGACCTTTGATCCCCGTCTCGTTCGAGCGGCTGATAATACTCGATGTGATAGTTCGTGCGCTCGGTGACGAAGAGCGTAATGACCTGCCAGTTGGCATCCTGCTCGGGCTGGGTCTGGTAATTTGCCAGCAGTAGTTCACCGCCGCTATTGAATGCCACAGCCGTGATGTTCGCATCGCGCGGGAAGCGTACATCCATGGTTGTGGGCACCTGCGTAGCGTCTGTCAATGTGAAATCGTAAATGACCAGCATGCTGGGCTGGTCATATTCCGACCATAACAACACTTTCAAAGACTCCAAAGCGACAGGTGTTTGTGCCTGTGCAGATGATGGGAATAACATGACCAGAACGGTCAAAAGAATGAGCCATTTGCGCATTCAACGCCTCCAAAGATTGACTTTATCAATTTCAGTCCAATATCTTACCATGCTGTCGTTATGGATGAATACATCAAAACATCCCAACTTACCGGAAGAATGTCACCCTTGTAAAAGACTTCGGAAGTTTCCCAAACTTCCGAAGTCTCATCTGATTGCCCTCACCAACTGCCAGCACGTCCAATTGACCGGCGCGCCGATCTTGTGCTTCTCTGCCATCCGCACCACTGCGCCGCAGATCGCGTCGATCTCTGTTGGCGCGCCGCGCAATACATCCTGCAACATGGAGGAGGTGTTTGCGGCGGTCATCCGCGCCACCTCCTCCGCCTTGGCAACCGGGTCATCGAACGGCAGGTAGATATTCTCAGCATGGGCAACGCTGGAAGTCTCACGCGCCAGCGCCCGCATTGCCTCGAGCGCAAATGGGTTTTCCAATAACTCGCCGTTCTTCACCCGCAACAATGCGGTCAATGGATTGATCGCCGCGTTGACGACCAATTTGCCCCAGATCAATGCCTGCGCATCTTCCACGGACTGGATGTTGAATCCAGCCGACCGCAACGCCTCCTCCATTGGACCGAGTGCCTGATTCTGTTCCAATGAGATAATTCCCTCGCCCCCGGCTTTCACAAGACCGGGTCCAAGTAAAGTGGCTCCAGTGGTGGTACTGCCCAGGGCAACGCGAGCCATGCCCAGGTCGCGCGTGAGCGTTTCGCGGTTGCCGAGTCCATTTTGGAGGGTGAGGGCGAGTCCGTCATTCGCGAGACATTCCTTGAGTTGTCCCGCAACGCGTTCCGTCTGCCAGGCTTTGACAAGGACGATGGCATGTTTTGCACCAACACATTCGTGTGGGTCGCTCGTCGCGTGGACGTGATATTGCGTTTCATTTCCCTTCGCATCGACGAGGCGTACTCCGTCACGGTTCAACGTGTCGATGCCGTCTTGCCAAGTGCCGAGCATCGTGACGCCATGTCCCACATGGATCAACCGCGCGGCAAAGAGAGAGGCGAGCGCACCTGTTCCGAGGATGAGGATGTTGTTCATGTTGGAATCAGTAGGGGTGGGGTCACCCTGCCCCTACAAAATCAAATTCCCTTCAACAACATTTCCCACTCCTCATCCGACATTTCGATGGAGTGTTCAGCCGCGGGGAAGCGCTTCGTCTCCACATCCTCGATGTAATCGGCGAACGCTTTTTGCATCTCGTTATGGAAATTCGCATACTTCTTGACGAATTTGGGCGTGAAGCGGTCGAATAAACCGAGCAGGTCGTGCGTGACCAATACCTGACCATCGCACCCTGCGCCCGCGCCGATGCCGATGGTGGGAATGGATAGTTTCTTCGAGATCAGTTCCGCAAGTCTCGCGGGAACTGCTTCGAGCACAATGCTGAAGCATCCTGCTTCTTCGAGGATCAATGCATCCTCGATCAGTCGTTTTGCCGTCAAGGCGGATTTGCCCTGCGCGCGGAACCCTCCCAGTTGATGGACGGATTGTGGTGTTAGTCCGATATGCCCCATCACAGGGATGCCTGCACCTGTGATCGCACGGATCGCATCTGCGCGTTCGCGTCCGCCCTCGAGTTTGACCGCGTCCATCCCGCCCTCCTGTAGGAAACGTCCCGCATTGCGGAGGGCTTCCTGGGTGGAAACCTGATAAGACATAAATGGCATATCGCCAACGAGCAGGGCGGTCTTTGCCCCGCGTGAAACTGCACGGCAGTGATGGAGCATCTCCTCCATCGTGACGGGAAGCGTATTCTCGTAACCGAGAACGACCATCCCAAGCGAGTCGCCCACGAGGATGGAATCGACGCCTGCCTTGTCCATGGACATGGCAGTGGGGTAGTCATACGCGGTGAGCATGGTGATGATCTCGCCGCGTTCCTTTTTCTGGCGATAGGTGAGCGTGGTTACTTTCTTGCGCACTGCGGGCGCGCTGGTGGAAATGGGAGCAGGTGTAGACATGGTATCCTCCGATAAATGGTAGGAGCCGTTTTATTGTTGCGGTCATCCCCTTGTTTGCCGCACGTGGACAGCTTATGGATTTGTACCGTAGCGTTCATGCAAAGCAGATACACTCGGCAGACTGATTATTCCACAAAAGTCGATTTTCATCTATAATAATTTTAGAGGAAACTTCCGTCATTACGAGCGAAGCGAAGAAATCTCCTATGTGGACGATATCTCAGACACGAATCGGGGATTGCTTCCCGAAGTTCGCAATGACATAAACTTGAGGAGAAATCATATGAAAAGAATGTTCGGGTTTTTGATCGGGGTTGTGGTTGGCGGCTTGGTTGGTTCGACGATTGCGTTATTGCTGGCTCCTGAATCGGGTGAGGAGTTGCGCGCCCAACTCCGTTCGCGCGGCGAAGGATTCTTCAACGATGTCCGACACGCGGCGGACGAGCGCAAGATCGAACTGCGCCAGAAATTGGATCAACTCAGAGCGCCGAGGGAAGGATAGCGGGTAATTACCCCTTATCTCTTACCAATTACCAACCTGTAAAATTCCTCCGCCCTCTCCATATTATTTTTATACTCCGCCCGCGCGGAGATGATCTCAATATTCAAGCCTGCGGCTTTTTCCCGCAGGTTTTTGTTTTCGATGGCATGAATGATCGCATCCGCTATGGATTGCGGGTTCGTTGAATCGAACAACATTCCATTTTCGTTCGGCGTGATCCATTCACGGATTGATTCCAGATCGCCTGCAACAGGGAAGCATCCGCAAGCCATGCCTTCGAGCAGGGTGTTGGGCGTGCCATCGTGGATGCTCGGCGAAACGAGGATTTGCGCGCGGTGATAAACGTTTGCCATCTTCATGTGTGTCATGGGAGCCAGCAACTCCACTGCGTGCTCGATTTTATATTCCCTGATCCATTCCAGTATCTGCCCTTCACCGTCCATCGAAGTGCAAAGGAACCTTGCATTTGGGTGTTTCTTCAGCACAAGCGGAATGGCTCTGAAAAAACAATCGTTGCGGACGTATTGACGCACTCCGCGCGGATTCAAGATGACCGGTTCCTCCACCAATCTTTCAGGCGGATAAAAGACATCGGTTCGGATCCCGCCGTTGCCTGGCGCGACCAGACTGAGCCTTCTCGCCCCGAATCCCCATTCCTTTGCAAGCCGCACATCACGGTGACAATCGGAATGTAAAGCGTCTGCCACCTGCATTGTCCAGCGTGTGTAATGACGCATCAACGGTGTGGATGGTCCATGCAGGGTGAAGTCGTTGCCCCAAATGGACACGATCAGAGGTGTGCCTGTGTACGCATCCGCGGCGAGCATGCCCTCGTAGGGAATCCGCATGGCGTGGATGATGTCAGGTTTGACCTCCTCGATGAATGTGCGAAGTTTTTGTGCCCCGCCGCGAATCGTCAGCGGACCAAGCCACTGCCGGAGTTTGGTACGCAGGCTCAGGGTGCGTGACGCGCCGCCCGGGCGTTGACTAGGCTTCTTAACCGAGGAAAAGGCAACGGGGATAAACCTAAATCCGTTAATGGCGACATCCAAATTGCACGGGAATGTGGAGGCGATATACACTTCATCATCGCCGCGTTCGACGAAATGGCGGATCCAATTCATGGCGATGGGGGAACGGGCATCCACGACAAATAACAGGCGCATAATGCGATTATTATACCCATGTGGGGTGGCAGGGCTTTCTTAAAGTCAGCAATCTTGATTAAAGTTCCAAAAGCATGAACCACAAGACCCACAATTTCTTTCTTTTTCTTGGCGTTTTTGGAGAGTATCGCGGTGAAAGTGACCGAATCGGTGGAAGCCAAAGTTGT
>DATDAG010000380.1:0-2544 GCA_036525495.1 Anaerolineales bacterium | reverse complement strand
TTTCCGCTTACTAAGATTTCATAAAGTTTGTCATGATACGCCCAGAATTGATCCTGGTCAGCGGCGCACTCGGCGGCTTCCGCCGACCATGTTGATTCAGGTCCAAGAAAGGCAAAGTTCCAGTAACCGACACGAACCTTTCCGCTATTGACATATTGTTCTATGATCTGACGACCCGCGCCAGTGGCATAACGCCCGCAGTACAGTCACTTAAAGTCGCCGAATTCGATGATCGTCACAGGCGCGTTTGAGTCGCCAATAAAGTGACGCACCCCGGGAATCAACGATGCCATAAGCTGCTGTTGTTCCACCGACCGATCTTGTGTTGGGATGGTAACGGCTGGACTTGTCTCTGAGATGTTATCTGGTAACTGCCCCAAAATCGAGGGCCGCGCATAGAAACCCGCCAGCGTCCCGACAACCAGCATGACGATTGCCACAATGGGCGTTGCCCACGATTGGATGTTGATCGTTAAGGCAGGTGGTCGAACTTTAGACTCGTTATTTTGCAACTCACCAGACAACATTAACTCTTCGTTTTTAGACTTACGTTTTACAGATGCTTTTCCGACGGTCCCTGGTTCTACTGAATCCTGTTGCGTCTTTCGTTTTGCAGGCGTCATTGCCTTTTCTCCTTATTGATCTAGCTCAAAACCAGCCTGTTCCCATTCGACCATGCCGTTCTTGAAGTTCCAGACGTTGGTATATCCCAGCGCAACAAGTTCCTCAGAGGCGATCTGGCTCATGCGCCCACTGCGGCAGTACAGGACGATCTTTGCATCCTTATCCTCAGGAAGTTGGGAAAAATACGAGGTTTCTGTTATCTCGTTGTAGGGAATGGACAAATCGGTATTTGGGATGTCTCCTGCAAACGGGATATGCACATTTACAAGCGTGAAGTCTTTGTCCTTCAGCATCGTTTTTAATCCCTCGGCATTAATATTTATGTACGAGCCTCCCGCCACTGTGACGGTCTCCTCCAGCACAGCAGGCTGGGACTGGCATGCCGCAAGTAATATCACTACCAATAACACTAAAACTGTTTTATTTATCATGGCAATCTCCTAATTTTTCTTCAAAGTATGTCCGCTCAAATAACCCAGATACGCTGGCACCAACGGAAGTACACACGGCGAAAGAAAGGATAATAATCCAGCAATAATCGCGGTGAAATATGATGGTGCACCCGTGTAGGTGGAAAAGTCAATGAACAGCCCGTTCTTGAACGCCCAAATTGCGATCAGGGTCATGGTATTCGTCAACAGCAGAATTCCGATGGCGATGATGAACAGCCCGCTGGCAAGCTTGAAATATTTCTGGTAGGGCTTCATACGCTTTAGCCATCCTGAGGCGCGTTCAAGACCCAGCGCCATCCCTAGGAACGGGATGCCCAACCCCAGCGAATATCCCGAAGCCAGCCACATCGCCTGACCGACGGTCTGCTGACTCAAACCCATCGTCAGGATCGCTCCGAGCGTCGCGCCAATACATGGACTCCAGCCTGCGGCGAAGAAAATGCCCATTAAGGCAGATCCGCTATAAGTCCCGCGTTGACCCGAGTATTGGGCGCGCGTGTCCGCATAGAACCAGGGAATCCGAATCACTTCCAATGTCGCCAGCCCGAACGCGATCACGATCACGCCGCCAATCTGCGCGATGACACGTTTATATGCGCCGAACAATTGACCGACCGCTGTAATTGAGCCGCCCCAGCCGACAATGAACACCAGCGAAAACCCCGCTACAAATAACAGCGCATGAAGAAAAATGTTCAATCTGTCGAACGATGAAATAAATGCAGGTTTAGTTTGTGTCGTCATACCAATCCTTTGAGACCTGACAAGCCTCGGCTAACGCTTGATGGGTGAGATTAAAGCCTCATAAACGCCTCGATTGTCGATATGCCAAATGAGACTCGTCAGGTCTTTAATCATCGATGATAAGCAATATCCCGCCATCCCATGAGCGCAGGATGGCGGGATATGGAATAGGCATAATGGCTTATATAATGCCCATTGGGTATGGCATTCAGCCATCATGCTTCAGCGCGGCTCAATGTGACCGTGAGCCTGGTTCCTTTACCCAAAGCGGATTCAATCCTGAGCCGTGCGCCGATCAAATCTGCCCGTTCATGGACACCAAGTAAACCGAAGTGTCCGCTTGGCGCAAAATCGGTGGGACTGGCGGGGACCTGGAAGCCCACCCCGTCATCCGACACTTCCAGTTTGATCTGGTCAGCAAAGGAGATGTCCAACGCGGCGCGTTTTGCCTTTGCATGACGCACAACGTTGTTCAAAGCCTCCTGCGCGATACGATACAGGGACAGTTCCACTTCTTGCGGCAGGCGCAGTTCATCCCCAGACAAACGAAAATCCACCTTCAGACGATTCCCCCCACTGGTTTCGCGCGCCAGCATCTCCAGCGCGGTGACTAGACCCAGGTCTTCAAGGTAAATCGGACGCAGGGCGCGCGTCAGGCGGCGGAGGTTCTCGATAGTGTGTTCGGCAAGAGACTCGAGTTCGCTCAATGCCTGATGACCGTTGC
>DATDAG010000379.1:0-5713 GCA_036525495.1 Anaerolineales bacterium | reverse complement strand
GGCTGGCAAAAGAGCAGATCACCCTGCAGTTCCTGCTGGGAGGCGCATTGGTATTGCTCGGCGTATGGATCGGCGCGTTGATGCCATCAAATCCAAAATGACGTTTTAGGAGAGGTTGTTCCGGCAATCTCTCTTTAATTTTACATATTGCTTGCCCAGTCAATTGGCAGAGTATATAATCCTCACAACGGAGGATCATCATGCTCATTGGAATCCAATACGTACTCGTTGCACTCGCCGCACTGGCGGCTGGGGCGATCAATGCCCTGGCGGGCGGGGGGACGCTCATCACTTTTCCCATGCTTACGTTTTTGGGCGTCCCTGCTGTTGCCGCGAATGTGACCAACACTGTCGCTCTCTCCCCCGGTTATTTTGGCGGGACAATGGCGCAACTGAACGATCTGCGCGGACAAGAGAAACGTTTGTGGCTTCTCGTGCCTGCCGCCATCGTTGGCGGCGTGATAGGCGGGTTACTACTCCTGCAAACAGGCGAAAAACTGTTCAGGGAACTTGTCCCATATCTCATCCTGCTCGCTTCGGGGTTGCTTGCGATCCAGGATCCGGTCCGCGCCTGGTTGACGCGGCGCATGGCGGCTGGTCAGGGTGGAGGGCTTGAGCGATTCACCTGGCTGCCGGTTGGTCTGGCTTCCATTTATGGCGGATATTTCGGCGCAGGTCTGAGCGTGATCGTCTTATCCGCTTTGGGATTGACTCTCGAAGACTCACTGACGCGTCTTAACGCGCTCAAGCAGGCTGTGGCGTTCTCGGTCAACATCGCCGCTGCAATTTATTTCCTGTTTTCCGGGCAGGTGCTTTGGTCAGCGGCATTGGTGATGGCAGTCGGAGCGCTGATTGGCGGCTGGTTGGGCGGGAAGCTGGCAGGAAGAATAAAACCGTCCACGCTGAGGTGGACGGTGGTGACGATTGGCGTAATCGTTTCGATCATTTATTTCGTGCGCGGGTAAAACCCATTCTTTGTCAGCGATATTTCCTCATGCTTCAGCCTCATTTTGATGTTCCCTGTTAGATTCGAACGTGATTTTACCTTTAGGTACTGGCACCATGGCAGTATCATCAAAAAGCGAATCATGATAAGTTCTCTTTGGGATAGAGGACCGAATTTCAGGCAGACGCCAGTTGGCAACAACATGTTGATACACTTCCGGCAGATGGTAATGCAATAAAGCCATTGCCTGCGCATATCGCGCATATACAGGCTTGTTCAACTCATGAGGTTTTCTTAATCCGGCATGGATGACGCCGGCAAGAGCCAGGGCTTCTTCCGGCGCGATATCGTGCGCGTCCAAGAGGGAATGAAACATTGAAACGACCTCTGTGATCGCAGGATACCTGAAAAGTTCTTTATAATTCTGAGAGATGGACATATCGACCGGTAATCATACCTCAAACTCAGTCAACGTGAACCTTGGGGTTACAATGCCTCATGGCTTTCTCATTATCCGAACTCTTGGATAGGAATTTCACAAATCCACCAAATTTCATGTGATTTCCGCCCAAATTGCCCCTGAACGCCATATCGTTTAAAGTTTGTCAAGCGCTAATGAGAAAACCATATACAATGCCTGGAGAACAAGGCAAAGCATGAACATCCATGAACAGCTGTGCACTTTGCTTGACCGTGAAAACGCAACGTATCGCGTCATCGAACACGAACCTGAGGGGCGGACTGGTGTTATTGCGAAGATTCGCGGTAACCGCATCGAACAATCGATCAAGTCCATTGTTTTACAGGTGCGGCTGGGCAAAAGGGAAAATATCTATTGCCTCGCCAACGTCCCCGGCGATTGCCGAATCGACTTCGACGGGATCAAGGAGCATTTCAATGCCACGAGCGCCGCGTTCGCCAAACCGGACAAGGCACAGGAGTTGACCGGATGCGTCATCGGGGCGATCCCGCCTTTTTCGTTTAGCGATCAGCTTCAAGTCCTGGCTGACCCGTTGATTAAAGAGAATGATGAAGTTGTGTTTAATGCCGGTCGTCTGGACCGGTCCATTATGATGAAACTCGATGATTACATCCGCATCGCAAGACCGCAGATGGTAAAAATCGCTTTGAGAGGATAGTTCATGGAAATCACTCCCCTCCACTTCTTCGACCAGCTTATCGAACCCGTCTTCGATACGCCTCCCGCGCTTGAGAAGAGCCCTGATTGCCCGAATGGATTCATCTGGGAGGATAAAAACTATCGCATTATCGAAATGCTCGCCTCGTGGGTGGATTTCAAACGGCGCGGCAAGATGGCGCGCAACATGCAGCCTCAACACGCCGCGACCGCCTCACGACGCGGCTCATTGAACGTGGGAAGGTTTTATTTTCGAGTCAGGACGGATACCGGTCGGATTTTTGACATATACTATGACCGTGCCATGAAGAACGTGGACAATCGCAAAGGTCAATGGTTTGTATATCGAGAGATGAGAGAAGGCTGATGAAACAGGATCAAATATCGGTTAAGAACGAAGCACAGGAGTATTCCGTCCCGTGGAAGCCAGTGGATCATTGGGTCGCCATATTCCTGCTTGTGCTGATCGACGTTGCATTGCTGATTGCCGCGTCGCAAAACCTCGGCACAAAACTTGCCCAAAGCGCCGCGCTGGTACTGATCCAACTCTCGTATCTCATCCCTGTGCTGGCGGTTTTTGCATATCGGCGCATCAACATCATGTCCATCGGTTTTGGAAAGTTCGAATGGAGCACACTCGCATTGGGGTGCGGACTCGTGATCGCCAGTTACATACTCATCATCATTCACAATGGATTGCTTTTCCTGCTTGGCGTTGAAACGCAGGGCGAAGAGATCCTGGGGCTTTTCGATGCGCTGGACTCGCCCATTTGGTTCGTCATTGTGGGTGTGATCTTCGCTCCCATCGTGGAGGAAATTTTCTTCCGCGGTTTTCTCTTTCAGGGCTTCCGCCAGAAATATGGCTGGGTGAAAGGCGCTCTCATCAGTTCGGCGATCTTCGGAGTTGCACATCTCGACCCTGTTGCACTGATCCCCACGTTCATCCTCGGCCTTGTGCTTGCCTACGTCTATCACCGTTCAAACTCGGTTTGGATCAGCGTCATTCTGCACATGCTCGTCAACGGGTTCGGGTTTTGTTCGTTGTATGCGTTAACGCAACTGTCCGATTTTATTCCCGTGTGATCAAACGCACCTGGTTATCGTAAAAGAAATAATCCCACGCCCAGTTGATGAGCACCACCAGACGATTCCTGAACCCTATCAAGCGATAGATGTGCAAGCCAACCCAGATCAGCCACGCGACGAATCCGCTGAACGATAATCCCCAGATCCGTGCGACTGCCGCGTTACGACCAATGGTGGCAAGTAGGCCCGGGTCCTTATAGTGGAACGGCTTCTGCTCCAAACCTTTGATGACACGCTTGATATTATCTGCAACAGACTCCCCTTGCTGGATCGCCACTGTCGAAAGCATCGGGAGCGGCTGACCGTTCCCATTTTCGAAATACGCCGCGTCGCCGAGGACGTATATTTCGGGATGACCCGGTAACTGCAAGGTCGCCTCGCTTCTCACCCGACCTGAACCTGCCACTTGAACCCCAAGCCGGCTCGTGATCCCGGCCGCTTTCACACCTGCGGTCCAGATCAGTGTATGGGTCTTGATCTCTGTCCCATCCGCAAGCAAAACGCGTTGACCATTGTAATCGGTCAGTTTCGCGTCGAACCTGACTTCCACGTTCTTCTTTTTCAACAAACGAAGTGTCGCCTTACGCAATTCATCGGGGTAACTTGCGATCAGGGCATTCCCAGCCTCGAGCAACAAAACCCGCGCTTCTCGAATATCCAGTGTGGGATATTCCTTCCGCATCACATGTGAGATCAATTCAGCCAGCGCCCCAGTCGTTTCCACTCCGGTCGGTCCGCCACCGACCACGACAAAGGTCAGCATGGCTTTGCGTTTTTCAGGGTCCGCTTCGCGGCTGGCGACCTCGAACATTTTCAAGAGGTGGTTGCGTGTGTCCACCGCGCTCTCGATATCTTTGAGTTGGAATCCATTTTCCTTTACCGAATCCATGCCGAAGAAATTTGTCTCCCCGCCCACAGCAAGGATTAGATAATCGTAGGCGATCACTGAACCATCCAGTTTTATATAACGCGACTCAAAATCGATGGATGTCACTTCGCCCATCTGGAAGGTCAGGTTATTCTGCTTGCGGAAAATTGTCCGCAAAGGATAAGCGATCTGTGAAGGGACGAGTCCTGCAATGGCAACCTGGTACAGCAGCGGCTGGAAGAGATGATAGTTGTTCCTGTCCACAAGCGTGATGCGGACGGGCACATTCCGCAGTTTCTTCGCGGTGGTCAGCCCTGCAAAGCCCGCTCCGACGATGACAACATGGGGGAGTTGGTTGGCGTTCATATTTTCCTTGCTTTCTTATTCACATATCTATCTGTGAAATATATCACTTTTATTATAATAAAGACGGTCTGAATTGTCAATTTGTTCCCCAACAAAAAAACGACAGCTTGACCTGTCGCCTATTGCAAAATTCTGAGTAGGTCAGGCTTTTAGCTTGACATTTCAATCATACCCATTCGGGTGCGATTTATGCCATGCCCAGGCACTCGCAATGATCTCGTGTAAATTGTCGTGTTGGGGTTTCCAGCTGAGTTCGCGCTTTATCTTTTCGGATGACGCGACCAGCCGGGCAGCGTCGCCGGGGCGGCGCGGCAGTTCCTTGACCGGGATCAAGTGTCCCGTAACCTGACGCGCCGTCTCGATCACTTCCCGCACCGAGTAGCCGTTTCCACTCCCAAGGTTGTAGATCAGTTTGTCGCGTTCTTCCAATCCATCCAGCGCCAGCAGATGCGCAGAAACCAGATCAGAGATGTGGATGTAATCGCGTATACAGGTTCCGTCGGGCGTGGGGTAATCTGTCCCATAGATCTGCGCTTCCTCACGTTGACCCAGCGGCACGCGCAACACGAGCGGAATGAGATGCGACTCGGGCTGGTGCGCCTCGCCGCAATGAGGCAACGCGCCGCACGCATTGAAATAACGAAGCGCGGCATAGTGGAGACCGTGAACCTGGCGATACCAATCGAGTGTTTGTTCAATCATGAGTTTGGTATGCCCGTACACGTTGGTTGGACCGAGAGGGGATTCTTCGGTCAATGGCTCGTCAGAGGACTGATAGACCGCGGCAGTGGAGGACAATACGAATCGCTTCACCCCCGCGCGGACGGCTGTTTCCATCAGCGAGAACGAGTTCGCGACATTATTCTGATAAAAGCGACCAGGTTCTTTCATGCTTTCGCCCGCCTCAATGTATGCCGCAAAGTGCATCACAGCGTCGAATTTTTCCTTTGTGAGCGTATCCACCAAAGCATGACTATCCGATAGATCAGCTTCGACAAATTTGGCATCAGCAGGTACAGCCTGCCCATGCCCTGTGACAAGTGAATCATAGACAGTGACGGTATGCCCCGCCTTGAGAAGTGCTTCTGCTGTGGAAGAGCCGATATAGCCCGCCCCGCCGGTGACGAGGATGTTCATAAACAAACTCCTGAGTAGGAGGATTATAAACTCATAATGTCATTGCGAACTCGAGCCTAAAACGACGAGCGGCTAAGCAGTCCCCTCCATGTGTTGCAGATTGCTTCGTTGCAACGAACGCTTCTTGCCATGAAGGGTTTTATGGGGTTTCCCACTGCTCTGCATACCACGC
>DATDAG010000378.1:0-12946 GCA_036525495.1 Anaerolineales bacterium | reverse complement strand
ATGTAGTTGAGTCTGCTTGGGAAAGAGTGGGTTAACCACGGAGACTCGGAGACACTGAGATTCTTTTTCGAGTTTTGTGAGAGGATTGGCGATGCAGCGTAACTTTCCTGTTCTGCAGAATAAAAATAATCAACCGTTGTTGGAGAAAGACCTGACCGATAAGATCATCGGTGCGGCGATTGAAGTCCATAAGATACTGGGACCTGGGTTGCTTGAATCTGCTTACCAAGTATGTATGGAACACGAAAGTAAATTGCGAAAAATCCCATTCAAACGTCTGGTGGATTTGCCTTTGAATTACAAAGGGTTGGATTTGGACGCTGGTTATGTGATCGACCTTGTTTATGACAAACGCGTAATTGTTGAACTAAAAGCTGTGGAACGGATTATCCCTGTCCATGAAGCACAATTATTGACCTATATGAAACTCACAGAGATTCGTGTTGGGTTACTGTTGAATTTCAATATCCCTGTCCTGAAAGACGGTATTTATCGCCGAGTTCTCTGACGGAAAGCGGCGCAGAAGCTAACCATTGAGACACAGAGACATTGAGGGGAATTTTTAAAAAACTCAGTGACTCAGTGTCTCCGTGGTTAGAATTTTTGAGGTAAATGATGAATAACCAAATTACTCTTACAGTTAATGGACAACAACATACTCTCGAAGCGAAGCCGAATGAAACGCTGTCGGATTTGTTGCGGTATCGTCTGCTGCTCACAGGGACAAAGATCGGATGCGAAGAAGCCGAGTGTGGCGCGTGCACTGTCCTTGTGGATGGTGAGCCTATCGTCTCATGTATTTATCCTGCCGAGCGGGCGGATGGGAAGACGGTGTTGACGATTGAGGGACTTGCTGCCCTCACCCCTAGCCCCTCTCCCGCGGGGAGAGGAGGACTCCACCCATTGCAAGAAGCTTTTGTGGAGCACGGTGCTGTCCAGTGCGGATTCTGCATCCCTGGGCAGATCATGACGGCGTATGCATTGCTCGAGCGGAATCCGAATCCGTCGAAGGATGAGATTCGGTTTGCGTTGAAGGATACATTGTGTCGTTGTGCGGGGTATCCGATGATAGAGAATTCGATTCTTGCCGCGGCTGAATCCTTGCGGACGGGTGAACCTGTCAAGAAACCGAATATTCCTGATTCGATCCATGTCCACGATTCTGTAGGGCATACACATTTGCGGCCTGATGGAATCGAGAAGGTGAATGGCACTGCGATTTACACCGATGACCTTGTGTTCGATAACATGTTATTCGCCAAAGCCAAACGCGCAGAGATTCCGCATGGGTTCTTGACTAAGCTCGATGTGTCGAAGGCGAAGGCATTGGAAGGTGTCATCGCTGTTCTTACCGCGGAAGATATCAAAGGCGAACACAATCATGGATTGGTCGTCTACGACTGGCCCGTGATCGTGGGTGTAGGAGAACGCGTCAGATATGTGGGGGATACGGTAGCGATCATAGCGGCAGAGACACTTGAGATTGCGGACCAGGCGTCGGCTTTGATCGAAGCGGAATTTGATCTTCATCCAGTCATCACGAACCCCGTGCAGGCACGTCAAGATGATGTCGAACAAATCCACGAGAAGGGAAATCTGCTTAAGCATATCAAGGTGCGCAAGGGCGATATGGAGCAGGGCTTTGCCGAGGCGGATGTGATCCTTGAGCATACGTTCCACACGCAGACGACCGACCACGCGTTCATCGAACCTGAATGCAGTATCGGAGTGCCGCTGGCGGATGGTCGCATGGAAATTTATTGCGGCTCGCAAATCCCGTATCAGGATCGGATGCAGGTGGCGCGCGCGATGGGTTGGGATGAGTCGCGGGTGCGCATTGTGGGACAGTTGATGGGTGGCGGCTTCGGCGGCAAGGAAGACATCATGGGGCAGATCCATGTGGCGATGCTGGCGGACGCGACACAGCGACCCGTGAAGCTGCTGTTCGACCGCCATGAAAGTTTGGTGGTGCATCCGAAGCGACATGCCACTCAAATCCGCGTGAAAGTCGGCGCGAAGAAAGATGGACGCATCGTGGCGTGCGAGTCGGAACTGTATGGCGATACGGGCGCGTATGCGTCGCTCGGTGAAAAGGTGATGACCCGCGCTACCACGCACTCGGCGGGTCCATATGATATCGAACATGTGCGCGCCGATTGTTATGCCATGTACACCAACAATCCGCCTGCGGGTGCGTTCCGTGGATTCGGCGTGACGCAATCGGCGTTCGCGGTCGAGTCGATGATGGATATGCTTGCCGAGAAGTTGGGCATCGAACCTGTTGAACTGCGCCGTATGAACGCCTTGCATGTTGGTAGCATTACGAATACGGGACAGGAATTACGCGAGTCGGTGGGATTGATGGAATGTATCGACAAAGTGGATGCAGAGATGCGGAAACATAATCCGCTTCCTTTCGCCCCGCGAGTTGATTCGAAGGACCCAAACCTGATCTACTCTTGGGGCTTCGCCGCGGGATATAAAAACACGGGACTCGGCGGTGGCGCGCCTGACAAATCTGGTGCGGAAGTCGAACTTTACGACGACGGCACATTCGAAGTGCGAAGTTCGTCCGCTGAAATGGGGCAGGGACTCACATCCGTAATGCGTATGATCGTGGCAGAAGAAATGTCTGTTATGCCTGAACAGGTCAAAGTTTTAGTGATGGATACGGATTTGACTCCGAATGGTGGTCCGACAACGGCATCACGGCAAACGTTTGTGACGGGTAATGCCTCCCGTTATGCGGCAAAGACTCTGCGTGATGCCATCACGGCGACGATGGCAGAAAAATATGATGTAACACCTGAACAGATTCGTTTTGAAAATGGACTCGTGCACGCCAATGGACATTCGATGAACTACGCTGAAGTTGCCAAAGAGATGAAGTTGATGGGACAACATCCGCGCGCGATGTATGAATACGAAGCGCCGAAGACACAGCCGCTCGGCACAGGCGGTGACATGCACTTCGCCTTCTCGTTCGGCGTCCAAGCCGCGGAAGTGGAAGTGAACAAGCTGACAGGTGAAGTGCGCGTGCTGCGAGTCATCTCTGCCAATGACGTGGGCATGGCGGTCAATCCGCTTGGTTTGCAGGGACAGGTTGAAGGCGGCGTGATGATGGGACTCGGCAATGCCCTCACCGAGGAGTTCATCGTCGAAGATGGCTATGTGGTCACTGACCGATTGGCGCGTTACCGCATCCCTGGCATCATGCTCACGCCTGAGATCACCTCCATTATCGTGGAGCATCCCGTGGAGGCGGGACCGTATGGGGCAAAGGGAGTGGGCGAAATGTGCAGTATCCCCACCACGCCTGCGATCACGAACGCGATCTATAACGCGGTCGGTGTGCGGGTGGATAAGTTGCCTGTGGATCAGGAGGTCATTGCACGGGAGATTTGGGAGAGGGAGGTGAAGAAACTATTGGAATAAAACCAACTAAAAGAGTTTGTTAGGAGGTGGATCCGATGGCCGATGCAAAACAACTTGAGTTATTGAAATCAGGTGTAGAAGTTTGGAACGAATGGCAGGAGAAGAACCCTGATGTGGAAATTGATCTCAGAGGAGCCAATCTTAGGGGGGGCTCAACTCGTTGATATTAATCTCACTGAAGCAAACCTGGTTAGCGCCAATCTATATAGAGCTAAACTCAACGAAGCTATTTTTGAAAAGGGCTTTCTTAGTTTAGCTAATCTCGATTTTGCCATTCTCAGCGAAGCTACTCTCCATCGAGCTAATCTTTCTGAAGCCAATCTCTCAGCCTTTTTCACTGACGCTGATCTTGAGGATGCCAACCTTGCTGGGGCCGATCTTACTGCAGCCAGATTCTATGGTGCCAAGCTCACTGACGCCAATCTCACTGGTGCCAAATTCTATGGAGCCGATTTTACTGGGGCAATTCTCACTAGGGCCGACTTTACTGGAGCAGATCTTAGAGGATTCGCCCTACTTGGTGAAACCAACCTTATTAGTGCCGCTCTCACTGGAATCAAATTTCCTGGGGGCATGCTCAATGACGCTGATCTCAGGTTCGCTGATCTGAGTGGTGCCAATCTCACTGGAGTCTTTCTCTATGGAGCCAACCTTGAAAATGCCAATCTCACTAAAGCCAATCTCCGTAGAGCCAATCTCAAAAACACCAATCTCACCGCAACCAACTTCACTAATGCTGATCTTAGGGAAGTTGCGCTGGAAGGCGCCGATTTAATAAGGACAATCATTGATAACGCAAATATTTCTAACGGCAAAGTGTTTGGAGCGAATGTATGGGACCTTGTGGGTAAGTTCAAGGAACAAAGAATTTAAACATTAGCCCAGAGGACGGCGTCTATTATTCCACGAATAACATTAAGGATGCACAGTTTATCAATTTGATTTTGAATAATCCAGAAATTAGTGTCGTGCTAAATACACTCACTTCCAAAGCCGTCTTAATCCTTGGTCGTTTTGCAAACAAAAAACGTAAAGATGTTTTGGATGCATTGAAAAAAGAACTGCGTAAAAACAACCTGTTGCCAATCGTTTTCGATTTTAACCGTCCAGATGATAAGGATTGGACTGAAATGATAAAAACCCTGGCGGGAATGTGCTTTTTTGTAATTGCTGACGTAACCAGTCCGAAATCATCTCCGTTGGAGTTGCAGGCGCTGGTTCCCGATTATCAAATTCCCTTTGTACCAATTATTCAGGAAAAGCAAAACCCGTTTGCGATGATGCAAAATCTGCAGACAAAATATCCGTGTGTTCTGGATGCGATCGCGTATGAAAACAAAGACCAACTTATTCGCATCTTGAAAAAGGGAATAATTGAACGTGCAAAGAAAAAGCGTAATCAATTGAGAACCATCAAAAAGCGCAAACCCAAAGTAATTAGGGCAAGTGAGTTTGAATGAGATTAAATAAAAGATGCTATCGAAACGGACTCTCAAAGTTTCAAGCTTGAGAGTCCGTTTTGGTTTAGAGACCTGACCCCCACCGCCCTTCGGGCACCTCCCCCAAATACGACAATGATGATTTTGTATTCAGACTCAGAGTATAGCTCGTCGGATTTGGGGGAGGCTGGGAGGGGGTAAGCCTGAGAGTTCTTATTGTTTATCTTACCGTCTCATCATACGCAACAAACTCCAAATGATTTCCCTCAGGATCGTAGAAATACAGCGAGCGGACATGCAACCACTCGTGTACAGTTGCGTTGATCTTTAATCCCAAACCCTCAAGTCGCATTTTCTCAGTTTCAAAATCTTCAAGCGCTACGTTAAGTGCAATGTGATGCAGGGGCGACTCTTGTGGACTCAGTGTGTTCGATGCTTCAAAGAGGGCGAGGTTTTGGGTATGACCGCCGTAGCCTTCAGCGACCTTGAAGAAAACAAATCTCTCGTCATCGTCCCGCCTCAATACTTCGAGTCCCACCACTTCTTTGTAAAACTTTTGCATCGCGTCCAGATCCCTGACCTGGATGGATACTTCCCCTAATCCTTTGACACGGCGATTTGAGTTGTCCATGGCTGCTCCTTTAGTGTATCTGAGATTATATGCCTAATTCCAAACCAATCTCAATAGTCAAGCCAGAGAGTCTGTTTTTGATTAAGAGACCTGACAGGTCTTATGTGCGCCGATGTTAACCGTAATCCATGCGTGGATATAGAAGTGAGTCGATTGTGCTTTCACGAAGACCTGTCAGGTCTGATGCTCTATCAAGTACAATCAGCCGCATGTCTAAAGTCTTTACTCGTTCATTCCGTGTGCGTTGGGGGGAGTTGGATCCCAGCGGGGTAGTTGGTCCCGCCAATTATTTGCGTTATCTCATCGAAACAGCATGGGACTGGGGTATTGCCATGGGGTGGGACGCGGACTACAGCCAGAACCCCGATGTGTTCTGGGTGATCCGCGAAACGGAGATTCACTTTCTGCATCCATTGCGGCATAACGATGAATTTGATTTCACACTCTGGATGGTCCATTGGAAACGGGTGCGGGGGATGCGTTGTTTTGAGATGAAGTTTAAGGACAGCGATAAAGTGATCGCGCAGGGGACGCAGCACATCGTCTACATGGATGCTGCAACGGGGCGGCCAAAACATTTACCTGATGAAGATGTGGATCGCTTTCGGATGGAAAATCCGCGTGTGTTTCCATCGGAACGCTTTCCGAAAGTCCCGCCTGCCGAAAATCCGTTCGTAATGCAGCGACAAGTGGAGTGGATGGATCTGGACTCGTATGAGCATGTCAACAACGTGATCTACGTCAACTATGCGGAGGAGGTCGCGGCGCAGGAGATGTCCGCTCGGGGGTGGAGTCCTGTCAGGTTGGCGGAGGCAGGTCTGAGCGTGGTCACGAAGCGGGTGCATATCCAGTATGGATCCATTGCAGAGTGGGGAGAGACGTTGAACGTTTCCACGCATCAACTCAACATCCATAAGACGGGCGGTTCACGGTATGTGGGTATCACCCGCGCAGATGGTTCGTCCGTGGCGGAATGTATTTTGGACTGGGAGTTGGTGGATCGTCAAAGCGGGGAAGCGCGGTCTTTGCCAGACTAGTTGAGTTGATGTTGTTGTAAAGGATGTTTTTTACACGTGCCGTGTGCTGTAGGGGTCGAGTGCGTCGCGCAAACCGTCGCCAACGAAGTTGATACCCAGAACCGTAAGCAGGATCAACAAACCCGGGAAAAACCATAACCATGGCGCAGTTTCGAGATATTGATAAGCGCCGTCGAGCATGTTTCCCCATGTGGCGGTGGCGCCCTGCACTCCCAAACCTAGAAAACTGACATATGCCTCGGAGATGATGGCGCTTGCCACACCCAGGGTCGCGCTCACGACCAGCGGGGCGATCGTATTGGGCAAAAGGTGCGAGAAGATGATGCGAGAGTCCGATGCGCCCAGCGCGCGCGAAGCAGATACATAGTCGCGTTCGCGCAGAGAGAGGATGTTGGCTCGCACGATGCGTGCAAGATACATCCACGAGGTGGCGCCGATGATGAGGATGATGATGACAACACTGCCTGTCAGTTCGCGGCCGAATAAATCGATGGAGGGAAGCCCGCCGCCAAAGAAACGCGCACCGATGATTAAAAGGAACAAACTGGGGATGTTCAGCATGGCTTCGGTAATGCGCATCAGGATGCTGTCGACCCAGCCGCCGTAGTAAGCCGCCACTGCGCCGATGATCGCGCCCAGCAATACCTCGAAGAACGCGGCGGCAACGCCGATCAGTACCGAAATCTGCCCGCCGTAGATGGTACGGGCGAAGATATCCCTGCCGATCACATCCGTGCCGAAGATATGCCTGGATGAGGGAGACTGTAATTTCAGGCTGGTGTCGTTGCAGTTTGCATAGGCTTCCCCGGTCAGGTACTGGTCTAATGGAGCGCAATACCCGCGTGAGAAAAGACTGCCGGCGGTAATATACAAAACCAAAAGCCCCAATAGGACAAGTCCCATGTTTGCCATGCGGTGTTTGCGGAACCTGCGCACGGCGATCATCATGGGTGTCAGCGGACGCGATACCTGCCCATTGTTTGAGATCGTTGATATAGAGGGGGATTCGGTCTGGTTTGACATAGTGGGCATTATTCCAGGCGGATGCGGGGATCGACAAGCGAATACACCACGTCGGTGATGATCTGGAAGACCACCACTGCGATGGAGATCAACATCAGGATTCCCATGAGCATGGGAAAGTCCGCCCGTTCGGTGTGATCGATGAAAAGGCGTCCCATTCCGGGCCACGCGAAGATGCGCTCCGTCACAACGGCTCCAGCCAGCAGGAAGGGGATATCCAGCCCGATCAAAGTGATGAATGGAAGCGCCGCGTTGGGAAGGGCATGACGCCACACCACCAGCCTGGCGCGTACACCCTTGGCACGGGCTGTACGCACGTAATCCTGGCTCAGCACCTCCAGAACGCTCGAACGCACGAATCGGCTGTATCCTGCAATGCTGATGATCGCAAGCGTGGCAACCGGCAGGATCATGTGTTTGATCAATTCCCCGGGCGTTTTTCCCACCTGCGGGTCGAACATGCCAACCGTTGGAAGATAGGGCAGGCCCCAGCGGCGGAAGTTCACCGCAAACAGATACATAAGCGAGAGAGCCAGCCAGAAGACCGGCATGGAATACCCCACGAATGACAAGCCGGTGACGACATTATCGAACAATGAATACGGGCGCAGAGCTGAATACAACCCGATCACAAGGGAGAGAAGGATAATGATTATTTCGGCAGTGACCATTAACATCAACGTGTTTGGCAGACGGTCACCGATCATTTCAAGAACGGGTCGGCGCGTGACAAGTGAGTTGCCCCAATCGCCACGCAGAATTCCCTTACGCTGACCGGGAGTCTCCGGCACGCCATCCCCATCCATATCCAGCTTCTGCCAGTCATTGCCGACCAGCCATGTAAAGTATTGAACATATGGAGGCTGGTCCAAACCCAACATGCGCCGCAGGCGTTCCTTGTCCTCCGGTTTTGGAGGAGTGCGCGCGCCGAGCGTTGCCACCGGGTCACCAAACGCCTGCATCAACGCGAATAGGATCACGCTGATGATGAATAACTGAGGGATGGCTTGTCCAAGCCTGCGGAGAATATAGGTGCTCATATCGGGTGGAATATTGTCTCGTCGGGTCTTTCGAGACCCGACGAGAACTATTTTACAATATTCTTGCTTCGATTACTCGGCAACTGTCCATTCGTGTGCGTTCCAGAAGGGATCTGCACCGGAGATCTTAACATTTTGCAGGCGGATGTTGACAGACCATAGATCGGGGTCGAGCCACATGCCGATGTAATAGACATTGTCGTACATGAGCTTACCGATCTCATGGTAAAGCCCAATGCGTTTGTCGACATCCAGTGTTACCGCTTGTTCCATCAACAGGGCGTCCAGATCCTCGTCACAAAGACCCTGCCAGTTACCGCCGTCCGGGTTATCTGCACTGGCGAGTTCACTGCACAGCCAGTTGTAGGATGCTTCGGGATCGGGGAAATTGCCAACGCTCGAGTATTCGGCGATGTCGTAAATACCCTGTGCCTGCGGACCACCGTCATTGTAACCATTCCAGTACACATCGCTGGAGTAGTTTTCCAATTGGGCACCAATGCCCACCAGCGACCACTGCTGTACCACGACAGCCTGGACGTTCTTGCGGAGTTCGCGTGTATTGGTGATGTAGCGAAGCACGAGTTCCACACCATCCTTGTCGCGCGTGCCGTCGCCGTTGCTGTCCACCCAGCCGGCGGCATCCAACAACGTCTTGGCTCCTTCAGGGTCATAGGGATACGGCTCAAGATCAGGATTTCCGTAGGGTGAAGTGCCATCCCAGAAAGTAACGTTGGCCGGGTTGATCTCCGGGTCCAATAGGTCGTTGACGATGGTGAATCGGTCAGTTGCAAGAGCAAGCGCCTTGCGGACGTTCACATCCAGCATGGCTGGGTGTGCGGTCTCAGGGCTTACATTCAGGAACCAGCCCTCATCGTATCCGGATGCGACCGCGATCACGTCCACAGTACCGTCGGCTTCCAGTTTTTCGATCTGATCCGAAGAGAGGAATACGCCGATGTCGGTATCGCCAGCGATGATGGCGGCTTCCTGCGCTGCATCATCGGGAACGATACGAATGAAGACCTGTTCCAGTTTGGGCGGATTGACCCAATTGGGGTTGGCTCTTAAGATAATGTGACTGCCGGATTCCCATTCGCTGAACATGAACGGGCCAACACCCACTGTGGGAGCCTTGTTCCATTCGGCGTTATCGATCGTGCCTTCTGCATCGAAGACAGGCTGGAGAACGTGTTTGGGCAATACAAAAGTGAATATTGATGTCAACCATGCCGCAAACGGTTCGCTGAAGGTAACTGTGACAGTATGAGCATCCGTTGCTTCCACGCTGGTAACATAGTCTTCGTATGGATAACGGCTTTGGACCACATTGCTGTCTGACATGATCATGTCGTATGTGAACACAAAATCATCGGCGCTGACTGGTGTGCCATCGCTCCAGGTTACATCATCACGGAGCTTATAGACGATCGTCGTACCGTCAGCACTCAATCCGCCGTTGGCCAGCGATGGAACCTCGGATGCGAGTTCGAGTACCGGAATGTTGTTCTCATCGAACGACCATACGCCCTTAAGACAGAAATCAAGCACATTTCCTGAAAACCACATGCTTGTGTAGAGCGGATTCAGGTTATCCGGTTCCTGGGTGAAAGTGATGGTGGCTGTGCCACTGAACATGGGCGCTTCAGGCGCTGCAGGTTGCTCAGGAGCAGGTGGTTCAGGTTGATCAGGGGCAGGTGCGGGTGCCTCAGTCGCGGCTCCGCCTCCGCAAGCCGCCAGCACCATACTCGCCAGGATGACGAGGGAAAGAAAAGTATACAGGTTTCGTTTCATGTTTCTCCTCCAAGAGAATTCTATGTTTTACAATGATTTACATCTTGTCCATTCTAAAATTTACTCTGATATTGCACCTCCTTTCTATTGCCTGATGAGTTATTCGGGATGTCGAACCCGGGATATTCAACTCCATTATATATTAACTCATGATTTGGTAAATAGTCCTGCCCGACTATCTCGAGCAGGCAGCCCTGTTCCACCAAAAGGTGGGGTTCAGTTCCCGCCTGCTGTATTGGATTTATGAGTCAATATCAATATAAGCTTAATAAAAGCAATGGTCAAGAAAATTACGGCGCTGGTTTTTCCTCCCGTTCCCGCCGGATCTCAGACTTAAGTCCCTTGTCATATCGGGTAAAATCAATATATGGAAAAATTCATCGGTTATGTCTGTTCTTTATGCAGAGCTGAATACTCCCCTGGTGAAGTGACCTACACTTGCCCGAAAGACGGCGGGAATTTGGACGTGGCGCTCGATTATGATGCCATTAAGAACAAGTACCAGCCTGAGGATATCTTTTCACGGAACGACCCTTCACTTTGGCGTTTTCTTCCACTGTTGCCTGTCTCAATTCCCAAAGGCGCTTCGACCCCGCTTCACTCTGTGGGTGGAACCCCTGTTTTCAAGTTAACCTCCCTCACAGAAAAAACTGGTTTGCAGAACCTGTGGCTGAAGGATGAATCGAAGAATCCGACCGCTTCCTTCAAAGACCGCGCCTCTGCCATCGTTGTTGCGCGCGCGCAGGAGATCAAAGCTGAGATGGTTGTGACCGCATCCACAGGGAACGCGGGTGCGGCTCTCGCAGGGATGTCGGCCGCGGTGGGACAAAAAGCCATTATCTTCGCTCCAAAATCTGCGCCGCAGGCGAAGGTGGCACAGTTATTGATATTCGGGGCGAAAGTCATTCTGGTTGATGGGACTTACGATGACGCGTTTGACCTCACCGTAAAATGTGCCGATGAATTCGGATGGTATTGCCGCAACACGGGCTACAATCCCTTCACTGTGGAGGGGAAGAAGACCGCCGCATTCGAGATCTGGGAATGGTGGAGAACCGCGCATCGTGAACTCCACAAACAGATCGGTGAAGAGACCGACCATAAGCCATTGACTGTCTTTGTCTCGGTGGGGGACGGCAACATCATTTCTGGAATCCATAAGGGTTTCAAGGATCTGATGAAACTCGGTTGGATGCCGCGCATGCCGCGCATCATCGGTGTGCAGGCAGAAGGTTCCGCCGCGATCGCAAATGCGTTTCATGGGAACACAGAGACGATCACACCCGTCTCTGCACAGACGCTTGCCGACTCGATCTCTGTCGACCTGCCGCGCGATGGTGTAAGAGCCGTGCGTGCGGCGAAAGAGACCGATGGCACGTATATCACTGTAACAGACGAAGATATCCTCAAAGCCATTGCAGAACTCGGTCGGGTTGGGATCTTTGCAGAACCTGCCGGGGCGACGGCATATGCCGGCCTAATCAAAGGAGCAGGTTCAGGCATAGTAGGAGGCGATGATCCCATCTTTGTCTTAAACACAGGGAGCGGTCTCAAGGATATCCGCGCCGCGATGCAGGCTGTCCTAGAGGCGCCAATCATCGAACCGAGTTTGGATGAAGTGAAAAGGCTGTTATGAAAAATAAAAAACAGGATATGCCAAATACAGAATGGAGCCTCACCTTTCGTTATGTCGTTGCGCTCATAAGCTTTATTGCGATCGCGGCTTTCCTGTTCTATGCACGTGATGCGGTCAGAAATTTGATCGTTGCCGCGTTCGTGGCGTATTTGATCAACCCGGCTGTTGTATATCTTTCGGATTATACGCGCCTCTCAAGGACAGCATCCGTGAACATTGTCTATTTTTCGGCAGTGATCTTGTTGGTAGGGATTCCTGCTTCACTTGCTCCGATCTTCTTTGACGAGTTCAGGATCGTGATCGAAGACCTGCTCGACCTGACGGAACAGTTCGCTGAATTGCTTTCAACACCGGTGCAGGTTGGCAGTCTTACGTTTCATCTGGAGGAATGGGCTGTGAGCCTTACCCAGGTTCAGACTGCCTTCCTGGCTCCACTGCCGAGTGAAGCACTGGAATTGCTGGAGACAACATCGGTGGGCATATTATGGTTCCTGATCATTCTTGTCAGTGTGTATATGCTGTTGGCTCACTGGCCTGATATGCGCGACTGGCTGATCGGCTCCGCGCCATCCGTATATCAGCCTGAGATGCGGGAACTTTATGAACGCGTAAAACGGGTTTGGATGGCTTACCTGCGCGGGCAGATCGTATTGATGTTGATCGTAGGCATTGTTTTTACTATTGCGTGGCTCATATTGGGAATCCCCGGCGCGTTGGTGCTGGGGGTGCTGGCAGGCCTGTTCACACTCGTGCCGGATGTCGGTCCGTTTCTGGCGATGGTGCTCGCGGCAGGCGTGGCGTTGCTCGAAGGCTCCACGTGGATTCCGCTTTCCAATTTTTGGGTGACAGGTATCGTCATCACAGTCTATCTTGTACTTATCAACGCTAAAAACTTTTTTTTGCGCCCGGTC
>DATDAG010000377.1:0-13686 GCA_036525495.1 Anaerolineales bacterium | reverse complement strand
ACCAATATATCCATAATTTGGAACGGCCAATCCAGGTTCAATCGTGAACACCTGCCCAACTTCCAACTTTTGATTGGGCGAGTCTCCGTACTTTTCCCAAAGCGGACCGAGCAATGCGCCGCCGTCATGTGCCACGCGCCCCAGTTGGTGACCGAGAGCATAGGGATATTCGGGATAGCCTGAGTCAGTTATGATTTCACGTGAGATGACGTCAATGGAGTTGCCTGTCACACCTGCTTTCATCGCTTCACGCGACCTTTCAATTGCTTCTCGCACCGTATCGAATCCACGCCGGACATCGGGCGGGGCTTCTGTTTCACCTTCGCGTAAGACGTAGCATACGCGTTGGAGATCGGAACAGTAGTCTTCATATTTGACTCCAAAGTCAAAGTGGATGATGTGTCCAGTTTCGACTTTGATGTCGGTTGGTCCGCTATGCCCGACCGCCTTGTTTGGACCAGAATTCACGGAGGGACAGTTATCGGCGGGCCATGCAAACCCGACGCCATATTCGCCCGCGAGTTTGTGCATGTATGCACCGATCTCGATCTCGGTCATGCCGACTTTGATGAAGTCAAAAGTCTTTTTGTAGATTTCGTCCGTGATCTCGATGGCTCGTTTGATGCGTGCTTGTTCGGTGGGAGTCTTCCGTCCGCGCAGGGAGTTGATGATCGGTTCGGCGCTGACGAGGCGGTCTGCGTAGGGAGTGCCTTTCAGGTAACTATGCAGGATCTCGTACATGGCGTGAGTCAAACCGTCAGCGTGGACGTTGTTATGGGAGGTGTTGACCGCTATTCGGTCGGGGTTGAGGCCTGTGATCGTGTCGCGCAAGAGTCCGCTGATGGCGGTGTCGTATCCGATGATTTCATCGAAGACGCCCAGTCGTTTCAATGCATCCTTTTCGAGGTTGCCGATCACAGCAACCTTGTCGCCTTTGCGCGTGAAGATGAGCGCGGATTGCCAGGTCAGGTCGTTGGGTCCGATCAGAAAATCGAGCACGGGATCGCGCACGCCAGATGTCTCTCGGACGAACGTAAGCCACATATCGATGTTTTGTTTTTTGAGTATTTCAATGGCTTGATTTGCTTTTTCTTGAATGATGGACATGTTTTCTCCTTATGCTCCCTCTCCCAGTGGGAGATGGTTGAGGTGAGGGGTTTTTCGCGGTTCCTTGATAATGAAAACAAAAATTGCCAACATCACAATCGATAATACCGTGGACAAGGCAAAGGTGATGCCAAAACCTTGCGTGTCGGCGATCCAGCCACCAATAAGAGGTGCGATCATGGTGGCAGGCGCAGTGAGTGTTTGTGCCAGACCGATGTAATAGGGACGTTCATCTTCGCCGCTGAATGTGGTTGCCATGGTCATGCCATTCGTCCAGATGGAAACGTTGGCGAAACCTGTAAGGATGAAAATGGGATAGAACCATGCGAGCGATGGCGCGACCCACGCGAGGAGGGAACTCAGTGTTGCGGCAGCGGCTCCGACGATGAGCATGGCACGATGACCGATCTTATCGCCCAGCCAGCCCATGCTTACGTTGGCAATCGTCTGTGAGATCGTAAGGGTTGCTGTCAGGAAGCCTGCTGTGATCTCGTTCATTTGGAAGTGGCGCAGGGCGTAGACGATATAGAAGGCGAAACCCATCGTTGCAAATTGCGAGAGCGTGCGTGCCACGAGGAACCAGTTGAAGTTGGTATCGCGTTTGAGAATTCGCCCCGCTCCCTGCCAGAAGGGAGTGGGATGCTCGTCAATGACTTTTTCATTGTCGGTCGGTTCACGGGTGAAGGCGAGTGCGAACCACGAGGTAGTGAAGAAAAAGGTTGCGATGAAGAAACAAATGGCAAAATTGACAGGCGCTTCATACCATGCAAGTACATAACCTGCCGTAATTGCCGATCCGCTAATGAACAGGTTTGCGACCGCAGCTTGCGTGCCGAAGAATGTGCCGCGATATTCAGACGGGATGATCTTCGAGATCATGCTTGTCCATGGGTTGGCGGTGAAGCCTCCGCCGAGTCCCTGCCAGGTGAGGAGGATGAAGGTGATGATCAAGCCTGCCTGCAATCCAATCTTGGGGAGGAACAGCGCGACAATGGCAAGGCCCAAAAACGGGATCCGTTCATGAATGGTGTTCATCAAAACCGTACGTTTGTATCGACGCAGACGTGAAGTGTGACTCGCAGTGAACAACTGTGGCAACAGCCATCCCGCGGCATGGATCGCAGGGACGAGTCCGATCAATGTGGCTGAATCGGTCATCGAGGCGACGAAGAGCGGCAGGATGGTCCCAAAGGAGGCGAAGCCCAGGGCTACGCCAAACATGCCGCCATCGGTTAATCCAACAGTGAGGTTATAGCGCAGATGCCTGCGGGTAAATTGCTCGACTTTGGTGAGGGGAAGCATTGGCTGATTCTAATCGACAGTTCTATTTTTTAGCGCGGCGTTTTCATCTTGACATGAATCACAAATTACATTTGTAACCAATCATAAATTACACCTTACGACAAAAATAACTTGACAAACAAGGGAGAAAAACTGTACTATGTTATTGATAAAAACGAACGCTCGTTCATTTATTTATGGGAAAACGCCATGACAAAATTTAGACTTGGAATCGACGTTGGCTCCACAACTGCCAAAGCGGTGGTACTGGATAAGTATCAGAAACTATTATTCTCGGCATATCGCCGTCACAATGCTGAGACGGTCAAGACTTTGCAGGCGATCCTTGCCGAAGCAAGGGATATGCTCGACGATGTGAAAGTGGAAACACTGATCACAGGTTCCGCTGGTTTGGGGATAAGCGAACGCTTCCATCTGCCGTTCATTCAGGAAGTGATTGCATCAGCGGAAGTCGTCAAGCAAAGATACCCGCAGGTAAAAACTCTTATCGATATTGGCGGTGAAGATGCCAAGATGATCTTCTTCAAGGACGCAGGCATGCCCGATATCCGCATGAACGGTTCATGCGCAGGGGGAACGGGCGCTTTCATCGACGAGATGTCCAATCTGCTGAATGTGCCTGTCACCGAACTGGATGCGTTGGCGCGTCAGCATACCATGATCTACCCGATGGCTTCCCGTTGCGGCGTGTTCGCCAAGACCGATCTGCAAAATCTCTTGAGCCGAGATATTCCGCGTGAAGACGTCTCCGCTTCAGTGTTCCATGCCGTGGTGTTGCAAACGTTGGCGACCCTGGCAAGGGGATACACGCCCAAACCGCTGATCCTTTTCTGTGGCGGACCTCTGACCTTCCTGTCCTCGCTGAAAAATGCTTTTATGGATGTGCTCCGCCTCACGCCAGATGATGTGTTGGATGTGGATAACGCAGAACTTCTGCCAGCCATGGGCGCCTCTCTCGCGCCGATAACTGGTTCATCCACGAACAGCCTTTTCTCACTTTCAGCCTTGATCGAACGACTCAACGCCAAACAGGAACATGCATCTGCCAACCAGAACCGCCTGCCAGCATTATTCAAAGACCAGGCGGAATACCAAAACTGGGAAACAAAACGGACGCAGCATAAGATCGCCCGCATTGACATTTCCCAACTTAACGGCGATGGATTATTTCTCGGCATTGATTCAGGCTCGACCACGACCAAGATCGTGTTGGTTGACGAGCAGGGCAGGGTGGCATTTGAGTATTACGTCAACAACCAAGGCGATGCTATCGGTGCCGTCCAACAGGGATTGGAGCAGATCCAACAGCGTTTTGCAGAACATGGCAAGACCCCTAATATAGCACGCAGTATGGTGACAGGCTACGGCGAAGAATTGATCCATTCCGCCTTTGGTTTGGATGAAGGCATGGTGGAGACGCTGGCGCACTTCCGTGCTGCGAAGGCTTTCGATAAGGATGTCTCTTTCATCATGGACATCGGCGGACAGGACATGAAAGCCATCTTTGTCAAGGAAGGCTTCATTCAAGATATCAAGATCAATGAGGCGTGTTCTTCGGGTTGTGGCTCGTTCATCGAATCGTTTGCACGGAATATGGGATACACCGCAGCAGAGTTTGCAAAAGAAGCCACCGAGGGCGAAGCTCCCTGTGACCTTGGCACGCGCTGCACGGTGTTCATGAATTCGAAGGTCAAGCAGTCGTTGCGTGAGGGTGCAGAGATCAACGATATTTCTGCGGGGCTGGCGTATTCGGTTATTAAGAACGCGTTGCATAAGGTTTTAAAGGTTACGAATATCGAGTCTCTTGGCAAGCATATCGTGGTGCAGGGTGGCACATTCCGCAACCCTGCTGTGCAAAAGGCGCTCGAGCATTTGCTTGGTCGTGAGGTCACCTGCCCCGACATGGCGGAGTTGATGGGCGCATACGGTGCGGCGTTGACAGCGCTCGATCATTTTAAAGTCAACAGATATTTTGGCGGATTCCTTCTCGATGAGCCCAAAGTTGCTGGCAACTATGCCAAGAAGACGATCCATTGTCACGGCTGTGAGAACAAATGCGCTGTCACGAAGATGACCTTCCCGAATGAAAATGTCTTTTACTCGGGCAACCGCTGTGAAAAGATTTACACCAACGGCGGCAAAGCGGATCGTCGCGGCATCAATCTGCCTGCCATAAAATATGACCTGCTCTTCGAAAGAAAAATGGTTCCTGATGCAACCACGAAGTTGATCATCGGCATGCCCAGAGTATTGAATCAGTTTGAGAACTTCCCGTTTTGGAACACCTTGCTTGTCGAATGTGGATTCAAAGTCCAACTCTCGGCGCCATCGAGCAATGCAATCTTCCAACAGGGGACGGGGCATATCATGTCCGAGAACCTGTGTTTCCCTGCGAAACTAGTCAGCGGACATGTCATGAATCTCATTGAAATGGGTGTGGATAGGATATTCTTCCCGATGGTGTTCTATGAGGAGGGCAGTTTCAGCGACGCGGCGAATAGTTATAACTGTCCCGTTGTGACGGGGTATGCGGAGGTGATAAAGAATGTAATTGACCCTGAGAAGAAATATGATATTCCGCTGGATATGCCGCCTGTCAACTTCAATGATGATAAGTTGTTGAAGAAGACATGCCTTGCGTATCTTGAGAGTCTCGGTGTGGAACGTCGAGTTGCGGCTCGGGCGTTTGAGAAGGCTCAAGAATCGCAGAGGCAGTTCAAAGGTCAGGTAAGAAGCGTGGCGGAGGAGATTTTGGAAAACGCCAGGGAGGATGGACGTTCCATCATTTTGTTGTTGGGTCGTCCGTATCATGTCGATCCGTTGATTAATCACAAGATTCCAGACATCCTGATCAATTTTGGCTTGGATGTTATCACCGAAGATTCCATCCCGCTCGACGATTTGCAGCCTCTGAACAATCGACATGTGATGACGCAATGGGAGTATCTCAATCGTTATTTCCATGCGGCGCGCTGGGCGGCGGAGCAGGATAACGTGGAAGTGGTGCAGTTGAATTCGTTTGGCTGCGGACCCGACCCGTTTATTTTGGAAGAGGTGAGCACGATCCTGGGCGAGTATGGAAAAAGCCCGACGGTGCTTCGTATTGACGAGATCGAGAGCGTGGGTTCGACGAAACTCAGGTTGCGCTCGATGTTCGAGTCGCTGAAGCAATCGAAACCGAAGGAGCGGGTTTATAAGTCACGTAAGAAGACTCGTGTCTATCAAAAGGAAGACCAGAGCCGAACGCTGATCGTGCCAGATTTTTCGCCGTTCTGTTCACCGCCGATCGTGATGCCGTTCATCGATGCGGGCTATGACATCATTTGGTTGCCGCCTGCTGATCGAAAGTCTGTAGAGGCTGGGCTCAAATACGCCAACAACGAGATTTGTTATCCTGGCACGATAACAATTGGGGACCTGGTCAAAGCGCTTCAATCAGGGAAGTATGATTTGAAACGTACTGCGATTGGCTTTTCGCAAACGGGCGGACAATGCCGCGCAACGAGTTATGTGAGCATGGTCAAGAAGGCGCTCATCTCAGCGGGATTTGAAGATGTGCCTGTTGTCACACTTTCCACGAATTTGCAAACGTTGAACGAACAACCAGGCTTTGAGTTCAATCCGAAAGTATTCATGTATAGAGCTTTCATCAGCATGGCGTTCACTGATGCGCTTTCGAATATGTATTACTCGACGGTGGTCCGCGAACAGAACAAAGGTGACGCAAAACGAGTTGCCGATAAATATGTATCCGCATTCATGAGCGGACGAATCCCAACTCAGCGAAAAGCATTGCTTAAGGCGCTTGAAAGGGCTGTAGCAGAATACAACGCAATTGAAGTGGATGACAAGAAATATCCCAAAGTGGGAATCGTAGGTGAGATCTATGTCAAATACAATGCCTTTTCCAATAACAACGCAGCGGAATGGTTGATCGATCAGGGCATCGAAGTGGTCATGCCGACCTTTTTAGAGTTCTTTGCAGCGGGAGCTATCCATGTTGATCAAAAAGTGAAGACGAACGTTGCCCGACGCGATTCGATTTGGCTGTTGGCTATGCTTGCGAAGAAGATACTCGGCGGCTATCTGGATGATGTCAATGGAACCATGAAAAAGTATCGACGTTACCACCATCACCCTGACATTGATACCATTGCCAAAAACGCACAGGAGATACTCAGTCTCAACCATCAATATGGAGAGGGATGGTTGATCTCAGGTGAGATCGCATCCTTTATGAAGGATGGGATTCCAAATGTTTTGTGCCTGCAGCCGTTCGGTTGTATTGCCAATCACATCGTCGCCAAGGGAGCGGAGAAGAAGATGCGGGAACTGTATCCGCATCTGAACCTGTTGTTCCTGGATGCAGACGCGGGCGTGAGTGAAGTCAACTTTTTCAATCGGATGCACTTCTTCCTGAATCATGCGAAGGAGTCGAACCGCGTCTCTGCGGATGAGCAGGAACCTGATCTGGGAATCGATATGGAGAAACGATGCCGAAAGAGAAGTTGAAAAAAGGTGAAGTCACACGTCTTGCGGTTGAAGATGCTGCAATAGAACTGTTCATGGAGCAGGGATACCATGCCACGTCGATGCGGCAGATCGCGGACAAGGCGGGTCTTGCTTTGGGTGGAATTTATAACCATTTCAAGAACAAGGATGAAATTTTCGAAGCCATTGTGGTGGATAAACATCCCTACAAAAAGATCCTACCCCTCATTCAAGAAGCCGAAGGGGAAACCATGGAGGAGTTCCTTGGCAATGCCACACATATCGTCATCAGCGAACTGACCTCCCAGCCGTTTTACATCAAACTGATGTTGATAGAGATTGCTGAGTTCAATGGGAAACACGGTGCGGCTCTGATCAAAGAAATAGCACCCAATATATTGCCTGTGTTTGAAAAGCTTGTAAGAACGAGAAAAGAACTTCGGGTGACACATCCTGTCATCCTTATGCGTTCGTTTATTGGCATGGTTTTGTCTTATATGATCACTGATATTGTTATTTCCAATTCCATGTTAAACAAGTTGATGCCTCAAAATATTTTGGATGCCTATGTGGATATTTATATGCATGGCGTTCTCAAGGAGCCCGCATGAACTCGCGTTTATCGTCCATTATTCGCAAGGAATTCATCCAAATCCTGCGTGACCCGCGCACGCTGGCAATGATCATTGTCATCCCGATCATGCAGTTGTTCCTGCTGGGGTATTCAGCGACCAATGATGTACGGAATGTCCCGCTTGCCGTATTGGATCAAAGTAAAAGCACTGAGTCGCGGGCGTTGCTCGATGCGTACAAAGCAGCTGATTATTTCCGAATCGCGTACACGGTCCAGTCCGAAGCGGAGATCGAGACTCTCATCTCACGTGGAGACGCGCGCGCCGCGGTCATTATCCCACCAGATTACGCAAATCGTCTCAATGATGGAAATGCGCAGGTTGCATTCATCCTGGATGGCTCGGACCCAACCAGCGCGTCCACGGCTTTATCCGCCGCGCAATTGATCAGTCAGGCACATTCAACCAAATTACTCACTGAGCGGTTCGAACGCACAGGGCAAAACATGCGCCTTCAGCCGCCTGTGCAAGTGCGGACAACGGTCTGGTACAACCCCGATATGATCAGCGCTCACTTCATGATCCCTGGCGTGATCGGCATGATCCTGTATGCCATTGCCGCCATTCTCACGGCATCGTCGGTTGTGCGTGAACGCGAGCGCGGCACCATCGAGCAGCTTATTGTCACACCCATCCGCCCATGGGAGTTGATCCTCGGCAAACTCATGCCGTATGTGATCCTTGGTTTTTTCAATACCATCGAAGTGTTGGCAGTGGGGCACTGGTGGTTCGGCATGCCCATTCGCGGCGACCTTGGCTTGATACTCATCCTTTCGGTCATCTTCCTTGCCACAGGACTGGGCATCGGTCTCTTTGCATCCACCATTGCCAACACGCAACAGGAAGCCATGCTCACGGTTTGGATGACCCTCCTGCCGAGCATTTTTCTTTCGGGTTTTTTCTTCCCGCTTGAAGCGATGCCTGCTGTCCTGCGCTGGCTTTCCTATCTCATGCCATTGCGCTATTACCTAGTCATCATTCGTTCGTTGTTGCTCAAAGGCGTTGGTCTTGAAATGATCCAGACCGACGTCCTAGCCATGACCCTCTTTGCGGTTGGCATCATGACCGCTGCTGCATTGCGTTTCCGCAAGCGACTTGATTAACCCTCACCCCAGCCCTCTCCCACATGGAGAGGGAGCAATAAGGAGAATTCCATGAATCACAGACGTCCCCCCCTTCCCGCGATCGTTATCATCCTGCTCCTGATCGCTGTGAGTGTATATTTTATTGTCACGCAAACCACAGCCGAGGAAAACGGAGCGTTGACCGCCTCTGGAACCATCGAAGCTACTATTGTGAACGTTGCACCCGAGTTGGCTGGCAAAGTGGTGGAAGTTCTCGTGGATGAAGGACAGACCGTCACGACGGGCACTCCGCTTCTTCGTCTGGACGATAGCCTGCTTCAGTCCGAAAAACAGACAGCCACCGCCGCGCTGGATTCTGCCAACGCCGCTGTCCGAACTGCCGAGGTCGCATTGGAGTCTGCCCAACTGCAATATGACATCACACTGTCCAACGCACTCGCGCATGAATCGCAAAACCGTATCGTAATATGGGATCAGTCCAAGCCGAGCGAGTTTGACCTGCCTGTCTGGTACTTCTCAAAAGAAGAGCGCCTCAAAGCTGCCCAGGCCGAAATGGATGTGAAGAAGGCCGCGCTTGATGACGCTATGAAAAGACTCGAGGAGATCAGCGCCCGGGCTGGCAGTTCAAACTTCCTTGCGATCGAAGCGAATTTAGTCCAGATGCGGCTTGCGTTTCAAAACGCGGAAGCCGTCTTCGATGCCACCAGTGGCACATCCGATAGTCAAACTCTGCGCGATGCCGCGCAGATCACGCTCGATGAGGCAGAGATCGATCTCGAAGATGCTCAGAAAGACTACGACGACGCCCTCACAACAGACGGCGCGACTGATGTTCTCGAAGCTCGTGCAGACGTTATCGTTGCACAGGAAGTCTACGATCTTGCAGTTGATAACCTCCGTGCATTGCAAACCGGCGCGGATTCCCCTCAAGTGCAAGCCGCCGGGAAATTTGTGGAGCAGGCCACTGTCGCTCTTGAACAGGCAAAAACCAATGTTGCCTCCGCCCAGGCGCGGTTGAACACACTCGAAACACAACTCAAAAAGGTCACCGTCTATGCGCCGATGGACGGCGTCATCCTAACCCGCAATATTGAACCTGGCGAATTTGTCCAGCCTGGCGCAGTAACGTTCGCAATGGCGAACCTCGACGAGATGACCATTACCGTCTATGTCCCTGAAGGAAAATACGGCGAGATATCTCTTGGTCAACAGGTTTCTGTAACAGTCGATTCGTTCCCTAATGAAACCTTCGATGCCGTTGTCTTCCATATTGCTGACCAAGCCGAATTCACCCCGCGCAACGTCCAAACCGTGGAAGGGCGCCATTCAACGGTCTATGCCATCAAGTTAAAGGTCACTGATAGTGAAGACAAGTTGAAGATCGGTATGCCTGCGGATGTGGTGTTCAAATAAGTCTTTGAATTCTGTGAAAGGAGGATACCGTGGCAATCATCTCTTTTGATTGGACAAAGATGAAGAATATCCAAAAGATTCATCGCCTATTTTATGCGATCGGGTTGGGATCGGTTGTCGGCAGAATCATCCTCCTTTTGACGACAACAGGTCGAAAGACGGGAAGGAAGCGGGTAACCCCGTTACAATATGAATTGATCGGCAGTGATTACTATATCGGTGCGGCGCGCGGATTGCAAGCAGATTGGGTGCGTAACATTCAGTCCGACCCACATGTGGAGATTCGTGTAGGCAGAAAATGTGTCCAGGGTATTGCCGAAGTTGTCACAGAGGTTTCCAGATTCGCTGACTTTCTGGAAGTACGGCTTGAGAGGCATCCACACATGATCGGTTTGATCATGGAGAAAGTACATGGATTACCCAGGCATCCCAACCGTGAACAATTGGAAGAACTGGCTGGAAAAGAAGTATTGGTGATCATTCATTCGCAATCATTCAGTGAGAATTAACGTGACCGAATATTTAATTCAGGCTACTGACTTTCATAAACATTTTGGTAATACGCGTGCTGTCGATGGGGTTTCACTGACCATCAAACCTGGCGAGATTTATGGGCTCGTCGGCGCGGATGGCGCAGGGAAGACAACCACGATACGCCTTCTGGTCGGTGCGCTCAAAGCGGACTCGGGCCAAGCCGAGATCTGCGGGTACGACATTGATAGGCAAACCGAGCAAGCCCGCGCGCAATTCGGCTATCTCTCGCAACGCTTCTCAATGTATGAAGACCTGACCGTGCTTGAAAACATCCGTTTCTTTGCCGAGGTGCGTGGACTGCGATCGGACGAGTGGCATCCACGTTGCATGGAAATCCTTGAGTTCGTTGGGCTTGAAAAATTTTCCGACCGCCGCGCGGGTCAACTCTCTGGTGGCATGAAGCAAAAATTGGGACTTGCGTCTGCGTTGGTCACGCGCCCGAAAGTGCTTCTCCTCGATGAACCCACCACAGGTGTTGACCCTGTCACACGGCAGGATTTTTGGCAGTTGGTGATTCGGTTGGCAACACAAGGTGAGGGTGTATCCGTTATCATCTCCACCCCCTACATGGACGAAGCCTCACGCTGTCATCGAGTCGGGTTCATGAAGAACGGCAGGATCATCGCAGAAGATACGCCGTCGAAGTTGCGGGCGCGTCTGAATGGACGAATCCTTGAATTGCGCGGATCGCCGATCAAGGTGCTTCGTCATGTGGCGCATACTGATGTCGACGTGGAAGATGTGCAGGCGTTCGGAGATAAATTGCACGTTCGCGTGGGGGAGGGCAAGGCTCAAGGTGTGGTGGACAGGCTCAAGGTCCATATAGGAAGCGAGGGCGGTCGCGTGGATGAACTCCGCGTTGTGAATCCTGTCCTTGAAGATGTGTTTATTGCATTGTCAGATAACTCGGTGGTTGAGTAGTCCTGAGCGAAGCGTGGCGGAGACGAAAGTCGTATCGAAACCACCCTTAAGCAAAGTTGCTTTAGTTATATATTGGTCTTGATAGGGACTTCGTCCTACTCGACCAACGGATATGAATGAAAGGAATAACTCATGATCAATCTCGATTTTGGCACATTGGTGGATCGTCCGCAGAAGGATGTATTTGATTTCGTCGCGAATCCGAGCAACATGTCGAAATGGAACTCGACGGTTGCGAGTGTGGAACAGATCACGCCCGGCGATGTTGGCGTGGGCTCGAAGTTCAAGAGCGTCGGCGAGATGATGGGGCGGCGTATCGAAGGCGAGATGCAGGTCACCGCGTATGAGCCGGACACCAAATTTGGCATTCAAATGAACGCGGGACCGATGCAGGTGAACATAACGGTTTCGTTCAAGACCGTTGGCACGGGCACAAAGATCAGCCTGCATGCGGAAGGCAACCCCGCTGGGTTTTTCAAGATCGCCGAAGGCATGATGGCGGGGCGTGTGAAATCGATGATGGAAGAGAATCTCGCGCGATTGAAGTCGGTTTTGGAAAAAGGATAATCATTAGGTGACAGTCACTATTAAAGTGACTGTCACCTCTGAAGGAAACTTTATGAGCCTGCCTGTTATCTATGTTGAAAATCTCACACGCCGCTTCGGCGATTTTGTCGCAGTCGATCATGTCAACTTCGAAGTCAACGAGGGGGAGGTGGTCGGTTATCTCGGTCCGAACGGATCGGGCAAGACCACCACGATCCGTATGCTGCTTGGGTTGCTTGAGCCGAGCGAAGGTGAAGCGACCGTTTTGGGATTCGACGCATTCAGGCAAAGCGAAGAGGTTCGCAAACGCGCGGGGTATATGTCGCAAAAATTTGCGATCTATGACGATCTGACCGTGCAGGAAAATTTGACATTCTACGGCGGCGTGTACGGCATCACGGACAAAGCCTGCATCGCGCATACTCTTGACCTGGTCGGGCTCAATGGGCATGAGTCCACACTGACGCGTTCTCTCTCCGCAGGCTGGCGTCAGCGACTGGCGTTGGGCATCTCATTGGTGCACGAACCGAAACTGCTCTTCCTCGACGAACCCACCTCAGGCGTGGACCCCACTGCCCGCCGCGCCTTTTGGGACTTGATCTACGAACTCGCCGATAACGGTGTGACAATCCTTGTCACCACGCACTACATGGACGAAGCCGAATACTGCGAACGGGTCGGCATCATGCGCGATGGTAAATTGCTGGCAATGGACACGCCCTCCAACCTCAAACGGGACATCATCCCTGGCGACGTGTGGGAAGTCTTTACCGAGAAGTTGCAGGATGGCTTGGAAGTACTGCCTGATGTGGAAGGTGTGTTACGCGTTGGATTGGCTGGCGATCATTTGCGAACAATCACGGAAAGAGGAAAGAAGAAAGACGATTTGTTGAATGCGTTGGTAGGGAAGAACATGAAAGTGAAAGATGTTGTCGTTGGCGAACCGACGCTGGAGGATGTATTTATTTCACTGGCGAGGTGAGATGGGTAATAAAAGGAATTCTGCAGAGAGTTTACGACAAGAAATATGGCTATTGAGATAAAAGATTGAAATAGGGGATGATCCTTTGCCAATTCAATTGGGTTTTCCAAGACTTCTCATGGAAATAGAGGAAATCTTGGCTTCTGAAGTTCTGGTTATAAAGAAACTTGAACAAAATGCCTTCGGAATATTCAGATTGGTGACAGAAAGCTATGGGTTTGAGCAAAGTAATTTTGGAAAAGTACTGTTGGAAATTCGAGTAAAAATTAAAAACCTGACGCGTACATAAAATTTCGAAAACCAAAAAGACCAGGCTTCTCAACCTGGTCTTTTCAATTACTGCGGCTGTGTATTGGCCTGCTCAGGGATAACGATCGCCATGATCAGGTAGACCAGCGCGATACCGCCGAAGCCTGTGAAGAACGCCAGCAATGTCAGCAAGCGGACGATGGTCGGGTCGATGTTGAGGTATTCGCCCAAGCCTGCGCACACGCCCGCGATCATGCGGTTGGACGTACTGCGGGTCAGTTGTTTGTATTCGGTGTTCATGTTTGTACTCCTTTCAAATAATGTCTAGGGATACATACGCAGGGTTTTGAAAGAAGTTGCAGGCTATTTATATTTCCTACTTTCCAAATAATTCGCCAGCGAAGCATACAGCAGTGCCAACCCG
>DATDAG010000376.1:0-3806 GCA_036525495.1 Anaerolineales bacterium | reverse complement strand
CGGTGATCTGCATCCATTCACCTGCCAGCATGATCAATGTTGGGAAAATAGATGCCATGGAGATTCCCAAACCGAAGGTGCCGACCCATAATACAAGGCTGGAGTCTTTCCATAACATAATGATGGCGATACTGATCGCACAACCGATGATATCCATGAATAGGATCGTTTTGGAGCGAAGGCGTGTCGAGATCCAAACGCCGAGCAACCTGCCAAATGTGAACGAGCCCCAAAACACGGATGTGAGATAAGCGGATGTGATTTCAGTTCCGAGCCCGAGGGTCAACGCGTAGGCGTAGATCCAATTCCCGAAACCGAGTTCAAGCCCAACATACATAACGAACAATATCATGATCAACAGGACAGGAATGACCGAAAAAGTGGATGTTTGTCTTTCCTCTGTACGAGCATGCTTTGGTTCCGGCAGGAACCACAACCAGACCATGATCGGTATACAAACGATTCCGAAAGTCCAATACAGCCAATGGATATCCCCGGTATTCAACAGGACTTGTGCAAGAAGTATCGGTGCGATCAATGAACCGACCCCGAAGAAGAAATGTAAACCGTTCAGGAAGGGACCCGCCTTTTCTCCGTATGTCCACACGATCAAAGTATTGCATCCCACATCCAGGATGCCAGAGGCAAGCCCGCTGAGGAACATGGCGAAAAGTAATATTTCCAGTGACCGTGTGATGGGGATAAGTGCGGACGCAAATCCCACAACGAGCATGGTAAACGACATCAGTTTGTGCCCCGATACGCGGTCGTATGCGCGCCCGCCAAGGAAGGAGCCGACCAGATATCCAAGCGAGCCGAACACAAAGATCAATGAGATTCGGTCAATTTCACTGGAAGTATGTTCTGCCAGTTTGAGCAGGCTGGGTCCGCTGGCGGCGGTGGTGAGTCCCAGAACGATGAATGACAGGTAATACGCTGTTGTTGCAATGTAGGGGAGCGAGGAGTTCTTCGTCGGCGATGAATTCATTTTGTTCACATCTATTCGTGCGGGGGCCACGGCACCTCGACAGGACCGCCGTATCCGTGTTTTTCCTGCACAAAGACCCTTCCATGAGATGGAGTACTGCATCCAGGTTCGTCGTTCTCGACCTTGATGGCTGGATAATTTGTTCCAAGCGTTTCGAAGATGATCTGTCCGCCTTCGCATCTCCAAACCTCAACGAGATATTGTTGCATGGATTCATTCTCATACTTGCCCGGGCTGATGGGAACCGCTTCCCACGTAACCTCGATACTGTTCCCGTTTCGAGTGGCATTTGCCCAACTCGGACCTGGATAATATGGCGATATAGGCAGTTTCAAACCGGGGTAAACAACGGGAAGAGTCTTGGGATCTCCTGCGACCTCCAGAAACTTCGAGTGTACCCAGCATTTGTTGGTGCCGTCCACCCAAACCCAGTCATTCGCGTCTGTGCGTCCGATCAGTTTGATGTTGGCAGTTCCGTTCAAAGCATATAGATAAAGATATAAAGCGCCGGGACCGTAACGGCAACTGAGTTTATCCGCGATGACCCTGGCTTTGAGACTTTCAACAGTGGGAATGGGCGTTTGTGTCGGCGTTCCAGTGGGTGACGGGGTGAAGGATAAAGTGGGGATGGGGGTAAACGTTTCAGAGGGGGGAATGCCGGTTGATGTTGGGGCAGGCTTTTCCTGAGTCTGATCGGAGGGGTTGAACGAGTCCGTAGCGGGTGTCCCCCCTGAATTGCTCAAATTGCAGGCGAGCATCGTCAATATCTGAATGATCGGAAAAATATACTTCGGTTTTTTCATTGCGTGATTGTACCCAAATCTTCGATTAAATAGTTCGCCCCGGCCTGAGGGGGGCAGGTCGGGGCGAACTATACACAGTTTAGCACGACGGCTGAAAATTTGCAACTTAAAAAACCGACCTTTGGTTGGCTGTTATGGAATTGTCATGGTCTGTTCCTTGATGCCAAAGCCCAACAACGATGCGATACCCTGCATCATCAAGCTCCCACCGAAGATGACCATATAGTATTCCATATCGCCGCTGATGACTGCAATGTGATATGTCCACACGATGGTGACTGCGCCCAATACAACAAGGGATAGTCCCCCGATCAACAAGGGTCCTGTATCGATCGTGTTTACGCTTGCCAGCCATGTCAATACACCGACCAGGATCACGAATAACGCGGCGGATGATTTGGTCAACAACCAAACCATGCTGGATCCGTGAATCTCATGACTCGACAGAGCGTACATGAGAAGCAATCCCGCGAGCAGTGAATTGACCAGTGCCAGAAGAATGGACATTGTTTTCATGACAGCGCCTCCGTTTGGGTTTTTATCAGCATACCCAGCCGGGACTGTCAAAGACTACAAATTTACTGCCAAATCCTGTAAAAGGCTGTCACACGGATCACGGGGCAACAATGACCTTGTTCTTGCCCGCCGCCTTTGCGATGCTTAACGCCTTCTCTGCCGCTTCGATGAGTTTACCGGCTGTATGACCGTGCTTGGGAAAGTAGGAAACTCCAATGGAAACCGAAGTGGGGAACAGCCAGCCCCGTGAGGCGCTTTCGATTGAAGCGCGCAGCCTTTCCGCGACCATGCCCGCCTGTTCCACATTGGATGCTGGGAGGATGACAATAAACTCATCTCCCATACGCCACCTGCCCAGGAAATCTGTGGGGCGTAGGGCAGTCGCCAGCGTTTGTGTGATCTTGCGGATAACATCATCCCCTGCCTGGTACCCTTTTGTGTTGTACCTCTTGAGACTATCGCCATCAATCAAGCACAGGCTGAGGTGGTTGTGATTAAGCATTGCCTCGCTGATGGATAGTTCGAGCCTGCGCTGTATGGCAAGCATATTGGGCGCGTTGCTGACCGGGTCGGTGTATGCCATTTTGAACGTGTATTGAAGTGTGCCGCCCAGGGTCTCGATCCGTTTTGCCATCAACTCGATGGCACGCAGGGTTGCTTGATCCTCTTCGGAGGTATCTGCTTGGAAGACCTGGAAGGGGTTTTTTACATCGGTAAGTTCGAGTTTTTCGTTCAGGTTTCTCCAAACCACGGCAGGGTTAAGCTCGTCATTCTCCGGGAATTGGATGACCGCCATGCGCGCAACGGGGAGTTGCAATTCCAGTTGCCTGGCTTCACTGTTCAGACGGTCGAACAATTTTTGGGCGGTGGCTTGCTGGTTTGCATGTTTATCCCCAATAAGCACCGCAACGAAATTGTCCCCGGAGATGCGATAGACAGTCGCTTCGGTCACATCCTTAATGGCGATCCCCATCCAGCGCAGGAGGCTGTCTCCGTAGTCGAAACCTTTGGTCTGGTTTATGCTGCGGAGTTGATATAGGTCCACCACGATGAGTGAAACGGGTTCGAGCATTTTGTTCTCGAAATTATTATCCAATTCCTTCGAAAAGCTGACCAGGTTCGAGCAACCCGTCAAAAGGTCGACGCGGAAATACGGGTTGGAGGGGGAGAAGTTGTCCATAATACCGTCCTTATTCGGGAATAACAACCTTCCCAATTATAGAACGAAAAACCCCGCCTTGCGACGGGGTTTTTCTTGGTCATCCCTTCAATCATCCCCAATTGGCGCAGGTATTTTTGCGATTTGTCCGTAAAGTTGAATGGCTACGATATCAGCGTCTTTCAATATCGCGATTCCCTGTCCGGAGCACCTGGCGTAAACTCGATGACTATCGGTCAGGGACGTGCGAAATACCTCCATAACGGTATCAGGATCATCATCCGCCGCGATGCGGTTGATGGATAGATACTCGCAATCTGCACATTCATGGATCAACATC
>DATDAG010000375.1:0-11241 GCA_036525495.1 Anaerolineales bacterium | reverse complement strand
ATGCACGTTTTCCAGTGTCTTTCTGTTGATGTTGGCTCCCATGACCCGCACAATAAATGGATTCATGAAGTCCATTATAGTTCCCAAGGTTGAATTTGGAGAACGCATGTGTTCCAGGAGCAATATGCGCCCACCGGGTTTCACCGCACGCCGCAATTCCTGCAATCCCAGAATCGGATCAGGGACTGAACAAAACACGAACGTAGCGACAGCCGAATCGAACACCGCATCGGGGAAGTCCAATTGCTGTACATCGCCCAAATGAAGTTCGACCTTTGATGGGAGCTTCATTTTTTCAACCCGATCACGTGCGCGTTGCAACATGCCGGGCGTCAGGTCAATGGCAGTAATTGAAGCGCCTGATGGATAATACGGCATGTTCTTACCGGTTCCAACTCCAGCTTCCAATATATGCAAACCCGGTACCATTGACCACAATTTTTCGCGCCAGGGCTGATAGCGCAATTCCGCAAATCCTTCCATGAAATCGTAGATGGAAGACAAGCGTTGATAGCGCCGTCTGGTGGTATCTGTAGCAATGCGGTTGATGCTGGGCGGGGAAGTCTGATTCATATACAGTCTCTATCCATTCATAATATCTCTTTGACGGGGGGATGACCACCGCCATCCTGCCAATCAAAGAACAGGCAGAATGGCGTATGGTCCATGAAAATCAACAACCCGATCCTAAAATCCAACATCTGCTATCATGCCGGACTTGAGCATCACATCAGGGTTGTCGAGGCGGATAATCACCGCATACACCAGCCGTGTGCGATCTTCCTTCGTTTGGACGTTTGTCGGTGTGAATTCGGCTTCATCCGCCATACGCAACACCGTTCCATCGAAGACCCGGTCGGGATACGCATCAACCCGCACCTGAACTTTCTGACCAGGTGATACCAGACCAAATTGCTCTTCAGGCAAATAAACTGTCAACTCTAATTGATCCAGCCTGCCAACTTCAATGAGTGTTGAACCCGGCAATGCCAATCCGCCGACTTCAGCGCTGCGAGTCAAAACCACGCCATCCCACGGAGCCGTGATCGTCAGTTTTTTCAATTGGATATCAAAGGCGTCCAGTTGTGCCTGAGCCGCCTCAACCTGTGCGCGAGCCGCTTCGATCTCTTCGTCACGCGCGCCGTTCTTCAGCATGGAGAGATTCGCTGCGGCAACATGATATTGAGAAGTCGCGGCATCCACCTGTGCGAGAAAAATTTCGGCGGAAACGCCAGATGTCCCTGTGATGGAAGCGAGTTGAATCTGCGCCTTCTCGACCTCAGCCCACGCAGAATCCAAACGGTTGGCAGATGCACCAGATGTTAACTCATCATAGGCAGACTTCGTTGCATCGACAAGATCTCTCGCGTCGCCAAGAGTGGATTCAGCATCGTCAATCGCTTCAGTCGGGACCTTCGAGTCTGATCGCAGACCATCCAGCCTCGCCTGCGCCTGAGCCTCGTTCAACTGAGCCACTTTCCAGACTGTGCGCGTTAGTTCGATCTGTTGATAATAGGGTGTTTTACCATTCCGCGCCGTATCAAAAGCTTGTTGAGTCATATCCAACACTGATTGTGTATCCGTCACTGCTGATTCCGCAAAAGTTACAACATATTCAGGAATCGAGTTATTGTTTTTCAACGCATCGCGGCGGCGGGTGACTCGGGCAAGGTTGTCTTTGGCTTGCGTCAATGCAGACTCGATTTCATTAAGTTGATCGCTGGTCAACGAAATGGTCATGCTGTAATAGTGCATCCGCGCCTGGTCGAGTTGACCACGATATGTCGCAATGACTTCGGGACGTGTGCCTGCCGTAGCAATGTCCAACGCAGACTGCGCCAGTTCCAGATTGGCTTGGGCTTGCGAGAGCTGCGCCTCCGCTGCGTTGATCTGATCCTGAATCGCACCCGCTTCAAGTAACTTCAGGTTTGCCTGCGCAGCATCCAATTGGGATCGTGCCTGCTCACGCTGTTTCTGAAGCAGGGAATCGTCCAGCCGCAGGAGCGGTTGATTTGCATCAATACGTTGACCTTCCTCGACAAGCACTTCCACAACCTGCCCGCCGATCTCGCTTGCCAGGGCAACCTTGTGAGATTCGATCACACCAGTGGCTTCGATTACGTTATTGCTGTCAACAGGAGCGGCACGCACTTGCAACCACCAGCCGCCACCAACCAACATCGTGGCAATCAGGATGAAAGTCAAAATCGAACGACGTCTTTTATGGTTCATGGGTACCTCCATTTTTTATAAAGGGATCAAGCTAGAGTACGCCGAAAACGGCGCAAGGCGATCCATAGAATGAGAAAAGTAAAACCGATCAGTGCCGCAACATGAGGCCAGACCACCTCCAGCCCAACGCCTTTCAGGAATACGCCCAATGACAGAGACAGGTAATGCCGCATTGGGCTGATATATGACAGACGCTGTAACCAAAGCGGCATGGCAGTTACAGGCGTGATCGTTCCAGAGAGGAACATCATGGGGAAAAGCACGAAGAAAGCCAGCAATAATGCCTGCATAAGGTTGCGGGCATAGGTTGCGATCCAGATGCCGATCCCTGCAGATGCCAGAAAAGCTAACGTGGATAACGAGATAAACAAGGATATTGTCGCAATTAGATTACCGTGCGGGGCGACACCAAACACGAAATACGAGATGGCAAGACCGATGATCAACCCGACGATTTCCAACAGGATCATCGGCGCCACTTTTGCCACGATCAGTTCGAATGGGCGAATGGGCGTCACCATCAATTGCTCCATCGTGCCGTTTTCCTTTTCCCGCACAATCCCAGCCGCAGCCAATAGTACCCCCAGCATAATCACCGCCAGTGCCACCATACTAACCATCACAAAGTGGATATAGCGCAGCTCAGGTAGATACCAGGCGCGCACATTGGTTATTACAGATGGAGCCTTGTTGATTAATGCTTGTTTTCCACTTTGGTTGAGGCGCTGTACCTCGATCTCAGAAGAATAGCGCCGCACGATCTGATTTACATAACTCAGCGAGAGCAATGCTTCATTGGGTTTTGTGCCATCTGCCAATACCTGAATGTTGGCTGGTTCGCCGCCCGTCAGGTCGCGTCCCAATCTAGGTGGAATGATCAAACCAAGGGAGGCTTGACCCGAGTCCAGCAACTTTACTAATTCGTTTTCGTCGACAGGGAAGAAATCCAAGTTGAATGCTTCCGTCTGGCGAAATTCATCCAGCAAAGCACGACTGGCAGGCGAGTTATCCCGATCCACCACCGCGGTCGGGACGTTCTTAACATCCATCGTCAACGCCCAGCCACATAGAGCGATCTCGGCAAAAGTGTACACCACCAGAATGACGATGGGAACATCACGGAAGGTTTGAATGAATTCCTTACGGATGAGGGAGAGCAGGCGTGTCTTCATGTTTATCCAATCCGTTTCTTGAACCGCAAAGCAGAGACCAGGATCAATCCAACGGCATAAGCCGCAAGTATGCTCATCTGCGATGAGACTGTCCAAAAGTCCACGCCCTTCAAAGCCAGGGCTCGTGACAGGTCGATGAAATAACGTGTGGGGAACGCATTGGCATAGACCTGCATGGGTGTCGGCATGGTATGCACTGGGAAAATGAAACCGCTAAACAACATCGAAGGCATGATGGTCAGCACAAGAGCCAACAGCATGGCAGTCACCTGACTGCGCGTCAAGGTCGAGACCAGCAAGCCGATCCCAACTGTGCAAAGTACGAATAGAATGGAAGCCAGAAGGAAAACAGGTAGACTGCCGCGAAACGGCACGTCGAACCATACTATCCCGCCAGTCAGAATGATGAGCATTTCAATAAAGGCGATCACAGAATATGGAAGCAGCTTGCCCAGTATCAGTTCCACGGGACGGATGGGCGAAACAAACACCTGTTGTATGGAACCGCGTTCCTTCTCGCGCACAATTGCCAGTGCAGAAAGTAATGGTGGGAATGCCATCAGGATCACGCCGAACAATCCCGGTACGATGGCATTGATGCTCTTTAGCCCAGGGTTATAGCGCACACGCGATTCGATGCGTAGTGCAATCAAGCGATCAAGCGATTGACCCGTGCGGTTCTCCACATATTGGGAAAGGAGACGGGTGTTGTAGGATGCATTGATGGCTTCGATATAGGATTGCGTTACCTGTGCAGATGGCGTGTACGAACCGTCAATCAAAGTCTGAACTTGAGCCTGTTCGCCGCGACTGAGACTGCGGGCAAACCCCGAAGGGATGATCAGCACCGCATCGGCTGTGTCCCGGTCAAGCATGTCACTGGCTTGTTCATAGTTCCGAACGACATCCGTGAAAATGAAATAACCAGAGTTGAGAAAGGTTTGAGCATAGGCGCGGCTGGCGGAACTTTGGTCGTAATCCAGAACTGTCAGTTTGATATTCCGCACATCGGTGTTGACACCATAAGCGAACAGGAAGAGCATAACCAACGGCAGTGCGAGGGCGATACCCAATGTATACGGGTCACGCAGGATCTCACGAGTTTCCTTACGGAGGATGGCAAAGGTTCTACTGAACATGATTATTTCTCCTGTTCTCCTCTGTCTCTATCATTGTCACAAACAAATCTTCGAGCGAAAACGGGATGGGTGTAATGCTTCGGGGAGACAAACTGTCGGAGGCAAGAGCAGAGCCAATGTCCCGTGTGAGGCGTTTCGCGTCCTCGACCAGCACATGGACGCGGTCACAGAACAAGCCCACGCTGAGCACGCCATCCATTTCTTTCACATCGCGCAGTACACGTAACGGTTGAGAGCTAATAATTTCAAGCATTTGTCCAATTTGCATGTTGCTTTGTAAGTCAGCGGGACTACCTTGTGCGATCATCTGCCCGTTGTAGATGAGACCGAGGGTGTTGCAGTGCTCGGCTTCGTCCATGTAATGCGTGGTGACGAAGACCGTCACGCCGCGTGAGGAAAGCCCGAAGATCAGATCCCAAAAGGCGCGACGCGAGATCGGGTCAACGCCCGAGGTCGGCTCATCCAAAAAGAGAATGCTTGGTTCATGCAGGATGCTGCAACCCAGCGCGAGGCGTTGCTTCCAGCCACCTGAAAGGTCACGCGTCATGGCGCGTTCACGTCCCCTAAGCCCAGCCATTTCCAACGCCCAGCGTTTGCGTGATGTAAGATGCGAGTCCGTCAGACCGTACACCCCTGCATAGAAATCGAGATTCTCCTCCACGGTTAGATCGTTATAAAGTGAGAACTTCTGAGACATGTAGCCGATTTCAGGCTTGATGGCAGATTGCTGGGTCACTATATCCCGACCAGCGACCATGCCGGTACCTGATGTTGGAGGAAGCAGTCCGCACAACATGCGAATGGTGGTCGTCTTGCCGCTTCCGTTGGGACCGAGGAAACCGAAGATCTCGCCTTCCTTGACTCGGAACGAGATGTTGTTCACAGCTGTGAAGTCTCCAAATGTTTTTGTCAAATCTGAAACGTTGACGGCAATATTTGCATACAGGCGGTTGGCTCTGGACGGTAGGTCATCAACGTCTGATTGTTGTTCTCTGCTCACGGTCAGCTTTTCCAGCAAGGCAACGAAAACATCCTCGAGGCTGGGAGTGGTATGACGCACGTCAGAAAGGTGAATATTTTGTTTGGAGAGATCAGATGTTAAGACAGGCAAATCCTGTTTCTGATTCTCTACGAGCAAATGCAATCGTTCGCCAAAGACCTGGACGTGCGAAGCGTGTGGATGAAGGCGCAAATGTTTCACCGCATCTGCTTGCGGCTTGGCAAGCAGGTCGAGCATCTCACCATTCAAACTGGATCTCAATGCGGCGGGCGTATCACAGGCAACGATCTGCCCTTGATGCATGAACGCTACACGATGGAAGCGTTCCGCTTCATCCATGTAGGGAGTGGAGACAAAAACGGTAATACCTTGTTCGAGAAAATCATTCAACAAAAGCCAGAAGTCACGGCGGCTGACAGGGTCAACGCCTGTGGTTGGTTCGTCGAGGAAAAGGACTTGTGGTGAATATGTGAGCGCGCAGGCAAGCGCAAGTTTCTTTTTCATCCCACCAGACAGATTCTCAGCGCGGCGCTCACCTGCCTTTTCAAGGCGAGTGAAGCGCAAAAGATCGCTTATGCGTTTATCGCGTTCACTTTCTGGAACTTTGTACAGGTCGGCAAAGAAATCCAGATTCTCACGCACGCTGAGTGAACCGTAGAGCGTGAAGCCCTCGGACATGTAACCGATGCGACCGCCAAGTCCGTCAGGGTTTTTGAGTACATTCACGCCAGCGACGGTTGCCTTTCCACTGGATGCTGTGAGAATCCCGCATAACATTTGCATGGTGGTTGTCTTGCCCGCGCCGTCGGGACCGACCAAGCCGAAGATTTCGCCGCGCCCCACCTCGAGGTCCAAACCGCGAACCGCTTCCACTTTCTTCGCGCCGAAGCCGTAGGTTTTCGAGAGTCCCTGGGTGGAGATAATCGACTCGGTCATTGTTCAACTCCCGGTAGAAAAGTAATTCCATCTATACTATGGATGAATTCCTGCGGTTCAAAAAGCTGTTCAATGTGAAAAACGCCGACAGGACCGCCGTCAGAATACAATCGGCGGGCAACCTCTGCTGCAACCAATCCTGTTTGATGAGCTTCACCTGTCCCGCGAATCGTAGTATCTATCCTCATATCCTCGCCCTTTTTTCTACCTGAAGCCTCCACTTTAAGAACAAATTGATCCGTTCCAAAGTGCATGTTTTTCAAGAATTTCACTGCAAGATCCCTTGCCCTCTTGCAGCGGAGAATGCGCAGGATCCCCATCGCTTTGAGTGCGGCAAATATGTTTGTCACTGATTCAATGTCGAAACACAATCTCGAAGATAGCGAGTCGACTCCCAGCGTTTTGGGGAGGCTATGCTGGTCTGGGAAGTCAAAACGGTACGCCGTCCGTTCCCCAATTCCTGGAAGCATGGTCCGTTTGGCATCTTCAAAACTACGAACAGATTTTTCCGATCCTTTCTCAAGCACTGTAAATTCGGTATCAATGTTTTCCAGCGTCCACCGGATGGCAGCATCACCGTGCGCATCTCCCATTCCAAGCATGACAAAGATGTCGATGTGATGGACGATATCCAGGGCTTTTGCCGCATAAGCGGCCAGTAAATTGGTCAAGCCCGGTTCCAGTCCGACACTCAAAACCACCGAACTTCCCGATTCTTTGGCAAGACCATCGAACTTTTCCAACGAAGCCAAAAAGCCGCTGGTCGCCGTAGCGTCGATGTAATCAACACCTTTTTGAATGATCTGTTCAATGATGCGGGTATCGGGTTGATCCAAGCACATGATCACCAGTGAAACGCCTTCAAGAACTTTTTCGATGTTAGCGTCAGGGTCAAAAACATCCAGAGCCAATGGAAGCACTTTACCGCTGGTTTCCTGGGAAAGTTTTTCTGCTTTACGAATATCTCTCCCCGCACCGATAACCCGACTTGGGAATTGGCTTGCCAGGATGATGGAAATAGTACGACCCACATAGCCATAGCCACCAACGACAAGAATCTTTCCAGTTTTCATTTTATATTCCTTTTCCGCATTTGGTGTTCTTCGCTAACTATGTTTTGCATTCAGATTGAAAATTGTCGAATGAGAATGAAAATCAGTAATGCAACCCACACCGACAGAAAATAAAAGTTCCGCTTGACTCATATGTTGAGAATATCAGCAACCCACTTTCTGGACGAGCGCAAAATTACTTAAAACAGAGGGGGGTAAAACTACCTGAATCCGTAACCGATCTTGCATCCAAGCAGGAAGATAATTTCCAAAACCATAAAGCTTCGATTTTTTATTGCCGCCAAATTGCCTACATGAAAATAAGCCGAATCGCACTACGGTTATGGCAGGCAGACTTATATACTTGGGTCAATTCAAAATCACCTGCAAGGATTTTCTTGACTAGCGAAGCCCAAACAATAGAACTGGACAAATCGATCCAGCAAACTGCAGCTACTGCAAAACGAATTGATTATGTGGACATTGCGAAAGGGATCGGTATTGTGTTGGTCGTAATGGGTCATAATGACTTTGCGCTGATCTCCCCCTTCGCCCATAAATTGATCTATTCCTTCCACATGCCGATGTTCTTTTTCATGTCCGGCATGTTCTTCAAACCCGATTTACCTTTTTGGAAGTACGCGCGACATCGATTCGACCGGGTACTCAAGCCGTTCCTGTTCATGATCGTGTTTATCTTCTTTACAAGCATCTCTTTTTCAATAGTGGGCATCCCAGAAGCCAGTCGGCGGCTTGCTAAAGCGTTATATGGCAATGGGCATTATTTGGACTGGGTACAACTATGGTTTTTGCCCCACTTGTTCGTTGTGAGTCTTTTTGCATATTTCTTTTACAAGGTGTTCTATCGAAAGGAACTCTTTCACCTGCGTTGGGTCATTCTGTCCCTTGTGTACATCGCAGGTGTATTGGGCATCACTCTTTTCTGGCCGTTCGAACCAAACATACTAGTACCTCAACTTGATTAAGTTGTAGGGTAAAGATAAGATGAACTGATGGCAAATGAAAAGCACCAAGTCCGTTTGATAGAAGCAGAGCGTAAGAAACTGATCGCGATGGTATCCAAAGGTCAAAACAAGGCAGTGGTAATTCAGCGAGCGCATATCTTGCTGAAAGTTGATGAAGGTAAGACCGACGCAGAAATCAGTCAACTGCTGTATGTGAGCGAGCAAACGATACGGCGTATTCGATTGCGATTTGCAGAAGAAGGCCTACAAGCCGCTTTAGAAGATAAGCCACATGCAGCCACAGGGACACAGCTGACAGAAAAGCAGGAAGCCCGTTTGATTGCTTTGGCTTGTAGCGAGCCACCCGCTGGACGGACGCGTTGGACACTGGAACTGTTGGTACAGGAATTGCTGAAAGATGGTGTTGTGACTCGTGTCTCACCTGAAACGGTACGGCTCCTGCTAAAAAAAACAAACTCAAACCTTGGCAAGTAAAGAGTTGGTGTATTCCTAAAATCACGCCCGAATTTATCCAGCGCATGGAGCATATTCTGACGTTATACCAAAAACCATACGATGCCAAGCGTCCGCTGGTCTGTTTTGATGAAAAAAGCCTTCAACTCCTGGCTGATATTACAGACAAACTGGTTCTCAAACCTGGACGTGTCGCCAAACAGGATTATGAATACAAACGGAATGGCACACGCAATTTATTCCTGTTTGTCGAACCCAAGGCTGGCTTTCGTCAGGTGTTGGTCACCCATCGCCGCACCAAACGAGATTTTGCTTTTGCGATGCGCTATTTGGTAGATGTGATTTATCCATATGCCGAGTGTATAGAGGTTGTCATGGATAATCTGAACACTCATCGTTACCATTCTTTAGTAGAGTTCTTCGGCAAGCAGGAAGCGGATCGCATCATGAAACGTCTCGAGTTTCATTACACACCTGAACATGCTTCCTGGTTGAACATGGCTGAAATTGAACTCAGCATATTGTCCAGGCAATGTTTAGCTCGTCGCATTCCCAGCGAATGGATTTTGACAACGGAGATTATTCACTGGGAAGAAGCTCGCAATGAAAAGAAAGCGAAAATCCATTGGAACTTCACGGTTGACCAAGCTCGAAATGTTTTTAAAGAGCACTACCCTACATCTTTAACTTGTTGAAGTACTAGGGAGAGAATTCACAGTGTTTGGTCTGCCTTTCAGTCTGGACCTTGTATTCGTCAGCGGCTTCTTTTTCATCCTGGGATATGAAATGCACAAAATCCGACGCGATTCTATTTTGGGGAATCTGTTTACTTTATTAATTTCCGGCGCAACATTATTGTTCCTTGTCTGGTATTTCCCCGAGACGATCGATTTCAACACCCGTCTGTTCGAGTCCCTGCCCGTCAATACCTTGGAAGCCTTTTTGGGAATCCTGTTCATCCTCGCCCTTTCGAAACAAATGGAACGAGTGGACTGGCTTTCCTCCTTGTTCAGATATATCGGTCAGGCTTCGCTTGTCATTCTCATTTTTCAGGTACCCATTCAGGATTACTGGGGTCAAAAGATCATGAGACTCTCCAACAACCTGGAAATATCCTATTGGCTTTCCTTTCTAATCGGTGTGGCAGGTCCCATCGTGATCAATGCGCTGTTCATCAGACCTAATCCGATCCTTCGGCAATGGTTCAGTCAGCGGGCACCCCAGGATAAGGAAAAGGTGGGTATCAGCGTTTTCGAATAAGAAAATTGATCAGGCTTCATTTGACTGGCGAACTCTGCACCCGTTCCCAGCGCCAGCCTATGATCGCCAGCGACAATCCCCCAACGAAACTGGTTGTTGAAATGATAAAGGTCGCATCCATCCAGAATTGCAGTGGGAAGAGGCGGATGAGGGTGCCAGAATAAGAAAAGAGCCATGATCCCGGCTTGAAGAAAAGAAGATGAAAATTTTCAAACCAGGATTGCCAGGCAAAAAATGCCACTAACGTAATGGAACCAATCAAGCCAGTCGTCAGGATGCCACCTGATCGAATGGCAGAAACGAGTTCTTTTCTCCTGCCCCTCTGCCAGAGGGTCAAGCCTGTCAGAATGAACAGAATTATGGAACCCTGCCATGTCCGCATGACAAAAAGAAACACGGCGCGGACATCCGCCATGTGAGTGACCTCGCGTGAACTATAGACCGGCACACCATCCTGTGTTTGTTTTGCCAATTCATCGTCAGGAAGATGAGCGAGCACGTAATGGACGTTCGTTGAGGCAAGAACGAAGCGCTGTCTTTCGGTGAATCCAAACGGATCAGGTGGAAAACCAGCCCTGCCATATTCGTAGGCAAGGAATCGATCCGTAGTTAAGAAGCGCGTTGCAGTAAATACGATCAACACCGGAACGAGCAGGATGATGATAAGTTGAAGGGTTTTGGTCAATCGGCTGGACATGGAATCTCTTTTTAGAGCAGAAATATGGATTGGATAATGTGGAAGATGATCTTGCAGCAGATTGTATGGATTTTACGAAGGAAATGAAGCGCTGTTTTGCCTGTCCTAATTCAGGCACTTCTGCCTATTACGGATAGGCGCGTGCCAGCCAATCCACCGGGTTGACCTGGACACCGCCGACCCACACTTCCCAATGCAAATGTGGACCTGTGCTTCGCCCTGTCGAACCTCCCAGCCCGATCACCTGTCCGGGCTGCACCAGATCATTGACTTGAACACGAAACTCGGACAAGTGATCATAAGCCGTGTAAACG